>NZ_CDWWXB010000177.1:0-3630 GCF_977971855.1 Frankia sp. CoWAU3
CTTAACGCAACAGGCCGTCACACCACGCGACCTTCGCGCAGCCCTGGGTATTAACCGGCTTGCGGTGACTTTGAGTTAAGCCGCTGAGAGGGTGGGGCCTCTCAGGTGGGCAGCCAGGGGCGGCCCTCAGCGAGGTCGGCAAGTAGAGAGAACAGGAACCACCCCGCACACAGAGAACTTGACAGAGAACTTGACAGCACCCACCAGAGAACTTGTCAGCACCTGCGGGCATCGGATGACGGGGTGCTGTCACACCCCGGCCAGCCGGTTCCCGTCGCACAACTACCACTGCGGCTACCTGCGCGCCAACTACGGCACCGGCGGGCTGTGTCAGCACCTCGCCGGCCCGGCGCTCGACCGCTACGTGACTGCCCAGCTGCCCGGCGCCACTACCAGCTTGCCGAACCAGAAAACCGGCTGGTCACCCGCCAGCTGGAAACCGGCTGGGAGACGGCCCTGGCCAACCCCGGCCCCGGCCGGACACGATCCCCGAAATCCCGAAATCCCGAAATCCCACAGGCACAGGCCTCACCAGCCGGCCAGAACCCCGGACCGGCCCACCAGACGACCCCAGCCGAACCGCTCAACAAGACGACCTAACACACCCGATAGCCAATCGATTGCCGATCATGGAAAACGCGAAAGTCGAGTGGCATCGGGCGCCGATGATCGGTGCTTACCCGGGTAGCTGCCGCCAGATTTCGCGCCAGCGGGTGTCGGACAGGGAAGCCGGATCGGCGCCCTCGGCACGGACTGTGCCCTCGACGGCGGCCAGCCGGTCCCGGAAGCGACGGGCGGTCGCCCGAAGGGCCCGCTCCGGATCGACGGAGGCCATCCGGGCGAGCGCGACGGCGGCAAAGAGCAGATCACCGATCAGGTCGTCCCCCGCCGTGCCCGACCGGGCCAGTACGGCGGCCATGGCGGCGATCTCGGTGACCCGATCGCCCGCGTGGGTCACACCCCCAGCGGCCGTCCCGGTCAGCGCGAGATCCGCCGGGACGCCGATGCCGGCAGCCCGCTTCAGCAGCTTGGCCGCGAGGGACAACGCCGGTTGGGAGAGTGGGACACCCTCGGTCACCGAGACGCGCCCCTTCTCGACCGCCTTGATCGCGTCCCAGTTGGCGACGACGTTCGCCGGACCGTCCACGACCACGTCACCGAACACGTGCGGATGACGGCGGATCAACTTGGCCACCAGACCGGCCGCGACGTCATCGACGTCCCAGCCGTCGTCGGCGCGCTCGGCTGCGATCCGAGCGTGGAAGAGCACCTGCATCAGCACGTCGCCGAGTTCCTCGCGCAGCTCGGTGAGATCGCCGTCCTCGATCGCCTGATACGCCTCGTACGTCTCCTCGACCAGGTACGGGGCGAGCGAGGTGTGAGTCTGCTCGGCGTCCCAGGGGCAGCCGCCCGGCGACCGCAGGCGGTCCATGACCGCGACGGCGTCCAACAGGCTCGAGCCGGGCAGCTCCCTGGTGGCCACGAGGCTCGTCACTTCGGCCCCGGTCACCCCGTCGGCGCCGGCATCGTTCCGTTCCCCGGAGCCACTCGCCTCGTCGAGGAGGCAGTCGAGGATGCTCGGCGCAAGCGGATCGGGTAGCCAGGCGACCTCGGCCGCCGCGGGATCAGGCAGGGCGGCCCGGATGAGGGTCACCGCGCCGGCCAGACCGCCGGGATCGCCGGGATCGACGATCAGGACGGTCGCACCGGCCGCCCGCAGCGCGGCGAGCTGAGGATGCGTGGGGCTCGCGGTCAGGACGGGCACCGTGCGCACGACATCCCACGCCCGGGCCGTGAGAATTCCCGGTGCCACCCGGGGGCTGGTGACGACCACGGTGATCCGCATCAACATGTCGCCGTCCGCTCAGGATTGGGTGGTCAGGTCCAGGATCGGCGTGGGCGCGGGCTTGCTGGCGATCGAGCCCTCAGCGGCGACCACGGCGAACTGCTTCGTGTCCCAGGTACCAAATCGTGGGTTTATCGAGATGGGATCCCGGGACTCGGCCTGCGCGAGTAGCGGACGCACCTTCGTCGCCCGTTTGTCCGCCACCAGGAACCGAGCCAGGTAGGGCTTGGCCTGCCGGTAGCTGAGAGGGATCTTCCCGATCTGATCGACGATGCTGTCGTACTGGGCGCGGGTGTCCGCGTCGGAGGCGAGGACACCCGGACTGATCTTGTCCCCGAGCGCCGACTCGAACGCTCCCGAGCGGACGATCGTCGCCACGTCCTGCTGGGCGAAGCCTGCCGCGGCGGCTCGCTGCTCGAACGCCTTCACGCTGCCGAACTGCAGGATCGCGTACGCCTGGTAGTAGGACGCGATGTCCTGGCCGGTCAGCGAGATCCCCAGCCGCTTCGCCTCACCGGAGATCAATTCGAGCTGCACGAGCGTGGTCAGGGTTCGTCGCTGGAGTTCACCCCGGTTGAGACTCTGCGACGCCGACTGCGAGGTCTGCGGGATCGGTACCGTCTGCGCGGCCTTGAGCCCGCGGTCGACGATGCCGCGCAGCTGGGAGGTCCCGATGGTCTGCGAACCGACCTGGGCGGCGGCCCCGGCATGGGTCGTGCACCCGGTACCGACGAGCACGAGGAGCCCGACACCGGCGAGGAGACGGGAAAGCTTCACGAGCCGAGACGGTATCCGCTCAGCGTGGCGTACGGTACGGCGCCCTACGCCAGGAGTCAGATCGAGGCCGCCGCGGCGGCGACCGAGTCGCCCGCGACCGCATGCAGGAGCTGGCCGACCCAGGCGAGCAGAGCCCGGTCCCGCAACGGCCGGGAACCGATGCGCCCCGTCTCGGTCGGCGCGGGAACGAGTACGGTCCGCACCGCCGGTTTGACCACGGCGCCCCGGTAGAGCCGGGTCAGCCGGAGTGTCTGACTCTCCCGCAGCTCCAGCGGAGCGAACCGGATCTGGCGACCGGCGGTGATGATCTCCGTGACGCCGAAGCGCCGGGCAAGCGCCCGCAGGCCCGCGACGGCCAGCAGGTTCTCGACCGGTTCGGGCAGCGGACCGAACCGGTCCACGAGCTCGCCACGCACCTCGTCGATGTCGGCGTCCGTGGCGGCGCCGGCCAGCCGCCGGTAGGCGTCCAGCCGCAGCCGCTCGCTCGGCACGTAGTCGTGCGGCAGGCTCGCGTCGACCGGCAGCTCGACCTTGACCTCCGGGGGCTTCTCGATCCCCTCCTTGCGGTACTCGGCCACCGCTTCGCCGACCATCCGCACGTACATGTCGAACCCGACCGAGGCGATGTGCCCGGACTGCTCGCCGCCGAGCAGGTTGCCCGCTCCCCGGATCTCCAGGTCCTTCATGGCTACGGCCATTCCGGCACCAAGGTCGTTGTGCTGGGCGATCGTGGCGAGCCGGTCGTGGGCGGTCTCGGTCAGCGGCTTGTCCGGCGGGTAGAGGAAGTAGGCGTACGCCCGGTCCCGGCCCCGCCCGACCCGGCCGCGCAGCTGGTGCAGCTGGGACAAGCCGAACACGTCGGCCCGCTCGACGATGAGGGTGTTGGCGTTGGAGATGTCCAGGCCCGACTCCACGATCGTCGTGCAGACCAGCACGTCGAACTTCTTCTCCCAGAAGGAGACCATGACCTGCTCAAGCGCGTCCTCGTGCAGCTGGCCGTGGGCGGT
>NZ_CDWWXB010000177.1:4173-5584 GCF_977971855.1 Frankia sp. CoWAU3
GCGGCCACCTGACGGGCGTCGTAGGCGGCGACCGAGGTCAGCACCGGGTGCCGCTCCTCGGGCGGAGTGTCGATGGTCGACAGCTCCCGGATACCGGTGATCGACATCTCCAGCGTGCGGGGGATCGGTGTGGCGCTCATCGTGAGCACGTCCACCGCCGTGCGCATCTTCTTGAGCTGCTCTTTGTGCTCGACACCGAAGCGCTGCTCCTCGTCGACGATCACCAGGCCGAGATCCTTGAAGCGGTTCTCCCCGGACAGCAGCCGGTGGGTGCCGATGACCACGTCGACACTGCCGGTAGCGAGCCCCTCCTGCACCGCCTTGTGTTCGGCGGGCGAGTTGAACCGGCTCATCGCCTTCACCACCACCGGGAATGCGGCGTAACGCTCGGAGAAGGTCTGGAAGTGCTGCTGGACCAGCAGCGTCGTGGGCACCAGCACCGCGACCTGCTTGCCGTCCTGCACCGCCTTGAACGCGGCCCGCACCGCGATCTCGGTCTTGCCGTAGCCGACGTCGCCGCAGATTACCCGGTCCATCGGGACCGGCTCCTCCATGTCGGCCTTGACCTCGTCGATGGCGGAGAGCTGATCGGGTGTCTCTCGGAACGGGAAGGCGTCCTCCAGCTCACGCTGCCAGGGACTGTCGGGAGCGAAGGCATGCCCGGGAGCAGCCATCCGGGCGCTGTAGAGCCGGATCAGCTCACCGGCGATCTCCTTGACGGCCCTGCGGGCCCGACTCTTGCGCTTGGCCCAGTCGGCGCCGCCGATGCGGTCCAGGCTCGGCGCGTCACCCCCGACATACCGGGTGATCTGTTCAAGCTGGTCGGTCGGCACATACAGTCGGTCGCCCCGGGCGTATTCCAGCAGAAGGTACTCCCGCTTGGCGCCCGCGACGGTCCTGGTGACCATCTCGACGTAGCGGCCGACGCCGTGCGCGTCGTGGACCACCATGTCCCCGGGGAGCAGGGCGAGCGGATCGATGCCCTTGCGCCGCCGGCTCGGCATGCGCCGCATGTCCTTCGTGCTCACCCCGCGGGCACCCGCGATGTCGCTTTCAGTAAGAACGGCGAGGCGCAAAGTATCGCTGGTGAAGCCGGTGGCGAGCCGACCGCAGGTGACCATGGCGACGCCCGGAGTGAGGGTGGCCTCCTCGGCGAGGCCGGCGCCCAGGTCGGCGTCGCGCAGCATCTCCACCAGGCGCTGCGCCGGACCGTGTCCCTCGGTGACCAGCAGCACTCGCCAGGACTCGGCGAGCCAGCCCTTGACGTCGGCGATGACCGCCGCGGTGTCCCCGTGGTAGATCGGCGCGGGCCGGAGGCTGGCGACCACCGTGTTGTCGCCGTAGTTGTCGCCGTACTCGGTCCCGTCGTAGGCGGCGCCCGTCAGCCCGGTGCCCGCCGGTTCCCGGTCGC
>NZ_CDWWXB010000177.1:5885-8182 GCF_977971855.1 Frankia sp. CoWAU3
GAGATCCTCGGCACGCTCGCGGACCTCGATGATCGATCGGTAGGCGGCCGCGCCGAGATCGATCGGCGCGCCGCCACCCAGCGCCGCGACGCTCCACGACGCGTCGAGGAACTCCTGGCTCGTGCGCACCAGTTCACTCGCCCGCGAACGGACCCGTTCGGGATCGCAGACCAGCACGTGGGTGCCGGCCGGCAGATCGTCCAGGAGTAGTGACATGGCGTCGACGAGTACCGGGGCGAGCGCCTCCATCCCCTCCACAGGGATGCCATCGGCGATCTTGTCGAGCAGGTCCAGCAGCTCCGGGTGGCGCGTCGCGAGGTCCGCAGCCCGCGCCCGCACCTGCGCGGTCAGTAGCAGTTCGCTGCACGGCGGCGCGAACAGGACACGGCCACCACCGGTCGCGCCATCATCCTCCGGTAGCGCCCGCTGGTCCGCCACGGAGAACCGGCGGATGTCCTCGACTTCGTCGCCGAAGAACTCGACCCGCAGCGGATGCTCCTCGGTGGGCGGGAAGACGTCGAGGATGCCGCCGCGCACGGCGATCTCGCCGCGCCGCTCGACCAGGTCCACCCGATGATAAGCGATGTCCACCAGCCGCGTCACCACGCCGTCGAGGTCGGCCGTATCGCCCTCGGCGAGGGTGACCGGTGCGAGCTCGCCGAGCCCGGCCACCTGGGGTTGCAACACCGCACGGATCGACGCGACCACGATCCGCAGTGGCGGCCGACCGGTGCTCGCCGGATGCACGAGCCGGCGCAGCACGGCGAGGCGCTGCCCGACCGTGTCAGCCCGGGGGGACAGCCGCTCGTGAGGCAGGGTCTCCCAGCTCGGGAAGACCGCGACCACACCGGGACCGAGCAGGCTGCCGAGCGCCGACGCCAGATCCTCGGCCTCCCGGCCGGTAGCCACGACAGCGAGGACCGGCCGGTCGGCCCCGACCGCCAGGGCCGCGGCGGCGAAGGGCCGCAACGCCGCGGGACCAGCGAGGTCGAGGACCGGTTCACCGACCGCGCCGATCGCCCGGCCCAGGGCAGGGTCCCCGCCGGGACGGGCGATCAGCGCGTCGAGCAACGGCGCGAGGGTCATGGGGTGCGTCCCTGTGCCTCTCGGTTGGTTGGGATCCGATGGTTGGGATCCGACGACGTGACACGGCGAGGCCGATCCGGCCCCGATCTACCGTCCGGCCCGGCCCCGCTCCACACGACGCTTCCGCCCGGCGATGCCCCGGTCCGCAGGCGTCGGCAGCGGGTCAACCTCGATACCCAATCGATCTTGATGCCGGGCCGACCCTAATACGGGTCAACCTTGATACCGGATCGACCTCGATCGGCTCAACCCTGTCGGCACAGACGATATGTCCAGCCTACGGCAACCTTCCCACCCGCCCCGGCAACCCACCCTCCTCCCGTTCGGACCGGCGCCATGTTCGTCGGGGCCGCGGTAACGTGCGCGTCCATACGAACGCGGGGCCGGCCGGGTGGACGCCGTGGACACGGCCGCAGGGCCGCATCGGCGAACGCGACGGTTCCGATGTGGCGCATCTCACGTTTCTGGTAACGCGGTCCGGTCGGTACCGGACGACGGACGGCACGCTCGGGCGCCCCGCACTCCCCCGTCTCGGCCGCTTCGGCGAAGGGGGCGCCACATCGCCGAGCGACGTACAGTCGACTGCCTGACGTCCGGTCCGGTTGCCCAAAATCGTCCGGTCCGGTCGTCCAATATCTACCCTAACGTAAGGGCCGAGTTGTCCACCAAGCGCCGTGGTGTTTCGGGATCGAACACGACCCGTGGCGACGTTTACCAGATCGGGGACGTTGCGGAGCGGGTCAGCCTCTCCCTGCGAACAGTCCGCTACTATGAGGAGTCGGGGCTCCTCGCGCCGGCAGGTCGGACCGTAGGGGGATTTCGTCTCTACGACGACGACGCCATCGAGCGGCTGCTCCTCATCAAGAAGATGAAACCGTTGGGGTTCACCCTGGAGGAGATACGGTCGCTGCTGGCCCTTCGTGATGAGCTCGCCGAGCCCGACCTCGCCGCGGGCGTCCGGGCCGAGCTCCAGGAGCGGCTTGGCACCTGGGTGGTACTCGCGGAGGAAAAACTCTCCACGCTTCGGGAGCAGGTCAGCGTCGCGGAGTCGTTCGTCGGCGGGCTGCACGACGACGCGAAACGGTCGGGGGGAACCGTCTGATCCGCGGACACCGATCACCGCACCCACTGCGGCGGGCCTCGCGCATCGCACCGGCAAGACCAAGATCAAAACTTGAAGTCATTTTTCGGCAACGCCAGGGGTCCCCGCA
>NZ_CDWWXB010000178.1:0-5341 GCF_977971855.1 Frankia sp. CoWAU3
CTACATGAGGCGGATCTGATTAACAGGGCGATGAATCTCGCCGCGATGATCCTGATGATTTTCTTTCCTTTTGTTATCACGCTGGCGGCGCTGTCGCCACTGCGGCAGGGCGGTGCGGCGGACATAATCATCGCGCGCATGGGGTTGAGCCATGATGCGGCGATGGCCGTGGAACGACTCTTTACCCCGCGGAGCGGAACCGTCCTCACCGGCTGGACAGTACTGGGAGTGCTCTGGCTGATAGTTGGCGGACTGAGTCTGGCTGCGTCCGTCCAGTCCATTTATGTGCGGGTCTTCAGGCTGAAGCCATTCGGGCTACGCGGCCTACTGGCCCAGGTCGGCTGGCTCTGCGGATTGATCTTCTTTCTCGTCGCTACCACGAGTCTCGGGGCGCTGCTCACCGGCACCGTGGCTGGTTAGGTCTGCTACGGCCTGGTAGCCACCGTGATCCTGGTGCTCTTCTTGTGGGTCGGGGTCCGGGTACTCACCATCGGCCGGATGAGCTGGCGGGACTCGTGGCCGACAGCCCTGTTCACGACGATCGGCCTGACTGGTCTGGGTGTCGTCAGCCGGCTGGCATTCTCGGCTTCCATCGTGGCGAACGAGCGCAGCTATGGCGGGATCGGGGTCGTGTTCACCATCCTGTCGTGGCTGATCGGTTTCGGTGTCGTCCTCATCGGGGGGGTAATCGTCGGCACGTGGTATCTCGACACCGAGCTGTCGGTCGCCGGCATCCTCAGAAAGTTTCACATCGGGAGGAGGATGGGCCGAGACCAAGCCCGGAAATCATGAGCTGAGCCGGTGCGCGGATCGGCGCCGAGGGCCACAAGGGCCAATGACGTGTGACCTGGTGTTGATCGTGTCCGGAGGACAGCAGGAGGTGACGCTGTGTGAGTGGCTGATCTGGTCGATCGGCGTCCTGCCTGTCTTACCCTGGGTTCAGGGGCGTCAACGGTTCAGGGGCGTCAACGTCGCCTCCACAGGGTCCAAGCCGGGCACCCGCATCGGCCGCAATCCGAGCCGGGCCGGTAGTGCTCGTGGTCATGACGCGCATGGCCGCAGCGGCAGCGCAGGATGAGTAGACCGCGGATCGACCTCACAGGGTCACCTCCGTCCGGATGGGAGTAGCTAAGTGAGCTAGATAAGTGAGTTAACTGCCTAAATGTCGCATGTGGGCTGGTCTGCTGGGTGTGTCTAGACGTTCGGGCGGAGATCGTCCAGGTCGTCCTTCCCTGCTGGCCCGGGGACACCCGCCTGGCCCTCGTCCACGACTCGGCGCCTTCTGCGCGTGACCACCCCGCGACTCGGCCCGGCTACGATCGGGTGGCACGAGGAACGTCCGTGACGGGGCGGTTTATCGTCTCCAGGTCCTGAGCGCCATAGCAAGCGACCCATCGGGAGACGATAGGGATCATGAGAATCTCGAGCGGGACCGGGGCATCGGGCACCTCGGCCGGGCGCTCCGCCGACGGGCGGCGGGGGGGAAACGCGCTGCCCGAGGCGAACGAGCGCGCCGTCATCCGGCGCCGGTGGTGGCCACGCCCGGCGGTGCGGCCGGAACCCGGGCGGCCCGGCGCCCGCCGGGGCCTGTCCGCCCGGTCTGGTCCGGTCGGTCGGGGGTCAGCGGCCTCTCCCGTCCCTCCCGCACAGCCTGCCCCCCAGGCACCGCGTGCCCCGTCTGCCTCACAGCTGTCGTCTGCCCCGCCGCCGACGACATCACCCGGCGCCCGTCCCGGCAGGAAGAGCGGCCGGATGCCCGTGCTGCCCCCCTGGAAACAGCCGTGGGCGCCTCGGATCGCCGCGCTGCTGGCCCTGGTTGTCGGCCTGGTGGACGTCATCTCCGCGGTCACCCCGGAGTGGCGCTCCCGCCTGGAGGACCTGCGGGTGCTCCTGCCCCCGGCGGCCTCCCAACAGGCCGCCGCGTTCACCGTCGTCGTCGGCATGCTGCTCGTGCTGCTGACGCCGGGGCTGCGCCGCTGCAAGCGGCGGGCCTGGCGGGCCGTGCTGGTCCTGCTCGGCGTGAGCATCGTGCTCCACGTTGCCAAGGGTCTGGACTACGAGGAGGCGGCCGGATCGGCCGCGCTGCTCATCGCCCTGCTGCTGGTCTACGGGGAGTTCCGGGCCAAGGGCGACCCGTCGACGCGTTGGCGGGCGCTCGGCGTCGGCCTGCTGCTCACCGTCGTCTCGATCGGGATCGGGTTCCTGCTGCTTTATGTGCGTCAGGACCGGATCGTCGGCCCGCATTCGCTGTCCGCCCAGTTCGAACAGATCGTCGAGGGACTCGTCGGGATCCCCGGTCCGCTACGGTTCACCTCCGACCGGTTCTCCGACCTCGCCGCCCGCGTGCTGCTGACGATGGGCCTGTTGACCATAGTGACCACCGGCTACCTCGCGCTGCGACCGCCCGAGCCCCGGCCCCGGCTGACCGACTCCGACGAGGAACGGATACGTGCCCTGCTGGCCCGGCACGGCAAGGCCGACTCGCTGGGATACTTCGCGCTGCGGTCGGACAAGTCGGTGATCTGGTCGCCGACCGGCAAGGCCTGCGTGGCCTACCGGGTGGTTTCCGGCGTGATGCTGGCCAGCGGAGACCCGCTCGGTGACCGGGAGGCCTGGCCGGGGGCCATCAGGGAGTTCCTGCGTGAGGCGGCCGATCATGCGTGGACGCCGGCGGTCCTCGGCTGCTCGGAGGCGGGTGGCTTCGCCTGGACCCGCGCCGGGCTGTGCGCGCTGGAATTCGGTGACGAGGCCATCGTCGACACGGAGTCGTTCACGCTGGAGGGCCGGGCGATGCGTAACGTTCGCCAGGCGGTCGCCCGGGTGGAACGCGCCGGCTACACCGCGGTCGCGCGGCGGGTCGGCGATCTCGCGCCGGCCGACATCGCGCGGCTGAAGGCACAGGCCGCTGCCTGGCGGGGTACCCAGACGGAACGGGGCTTCTCGATGGCGCTCGGCCGCCTCGGCGGCGGCGCGGACGGTGACTGCGTAGCCGTGATGGCCTTCTCCCATGACGCGGGTCCCCATGACGCGGACGACCCGGTGAACGGTGCTCCGGGCCACCCGGCGAACGACACGACAAGCGGCATCGGGGACGGCGCGTCGCATGCCGACGCGGCCGGCACCGAGCCCCGGCTGCGCGCCCTGCTGCATTTCGTGCCGTGGGGCCCCAACGGCCTGTCGCTGGACGCGATGACGCGGGACCGGACCACCGACAACGGGCTGAACGAGTTCCTCATCGTCAGCGCCCTGCGCCAGGCCCGCGAGCTGGGCGTCGAACGGCTGTCGCTGAACTTTGCGTTCTTCCGGTCCGCACTCGAACGCGGCGAGCGCCTGGGCGCCGGGCCGGTCATCCGCTGCTGGCGTTCCCTATTAATATTCTTGTCCCGCTGGTTCCAAATAGATAGCTTGTACCGGTTCAACGCCAAATTTCAACCCACCTGGCAGCCCCGTTATATCTGCTACCCCGCCAGTTCCGAGCTACCACGGATCGCCTTGGCGATGCTCGAAGCCGAGGCCTTCCTGGTCTGGCCCTGCTGGCGCGACCATCTATCCGGGCTATCCCGGTTGTCCCGACTATCCCGACTACCCCGGCCTGGAACGGCAGGCCTCCATCACCGTGCCCGAAGAAAGGACACCTCGACCGGCCCCGGGCCGGGCTGACCATCACCTTCAGGCCACGTCGTCCATATTGTCCATATTGTCCACGTCGTCCACGCCGTGGACACACTCGCAGGGGAGTGTGGATTTGGGGTCTCTGGTCGTCATCGGGAAGTGGTTCCTGCTGTCCCTGGCGGGAATGTCGCTCGCCTGCTGGGCAGGCTGCGGGTGGCTGGCCCACCGGCGCCGGGCGGGGCATCGGAACCGGGTGGGACGCCCCGCCGCGTTCGGGATGGGCATCCTCGCCATGCTGCTCACGTTGGTGACGGCGGCGGATCTGGTCAACGCCTACTACGGCTACCTGCCGCGGGTCGACGACGTCATCGGGGTGAAGTCCTGGCCGACGGGGTCGGCGCGGGAGGCTGTGGCGCCAGCGCCGCCGCACCCGGACGGATCGGTTATCGACCTGTTGGTCCCCGGCACGCACAGCGGGTTCGGTGTGAAGGAGGCAAAGCAGGCACTGGTGTACCTTCCGCCCCAGTACTTCACCGAACCGCACGTCCGGTTCCCCGTCGTCTACCTTATGCACGGCTCGCCGGGGGTGCCGGTCGACTGGTACCGGGCGGGCCGGGCCGCGCAGGTCGGCGCGCTTCTCGCCGGGGTCGGCCGGCCCGCGATCCTCGTCGCCCCGCGCCTGAGCCACGGTTGGCTCGACGACAGCGAATGCGTCGACCGGCCCGGCGAGAACATCGAGACCTATCTGATCGACGACGTGATCTCGACGGTCGACCGGCGGTTGCGCGCCATCGCGGACCGAGCCGACCGGATCTTCGTCGGAATGTCCGCCGGCGGGTTCTGCGCGCTGAACCTCGGGCTACGCCACCGTGACCTCGTCGAGACGATCATTGATATGTCCGGGATGTCGAAACCGACCCACGACGGTGGGATGGTCGGCCTGTTCGGGAACCGGCCCGATCTCGCTCTGGTCGTGGCGGCGAACACCCCGGCCCGGTACGCGGCGACGCTCCCACCGTTCCCGCCGATGCGGGTGTGGCTGGACTGCGGGCATGGCGATCATGAGGCGTTGGGCGACACGGAGGCGATGGCCCGCGCCCTGGGGCAGCGTCCGGGCTTCGACGTCGTGCTGCGGCTGCGCCCCGGCGGTCACGACTTCGGCGTGTGGCGTCCGGCGCTTCGAGACAGCCTGCTGTGGGCGGTACCGTCCGACGTCCGCCCGGCGTGACCGTCCCCCGGCGCGACCGTCGGCACATCTGGTCGGCCGCTGCGGTGCCGGGAATGACAGCGCCGGGCGAAGACATTCTTCAGATGGGCCCTGCTTCTCGTCAGGCGGGAGTGTTCCGTGGCGTGCTCGATTCCAGGCCGGGGCGATCAGCGGGGATGGGCCGCGCCGGCGGAGAACATCCGAGGTGGACCGGGGGCCGGAGTCCCATGACCGTCCGCACACCGGCCCCCGCCGGAGATGACGACGGCCCTGTCGGCGCGGAGCACGTTCACGGGGCCGAGGGCGCCGCCAGCCCAAACCCGGGCCGCCCGTGGTCGGGCCGCCCGTGGTCGGGCGTGCGGCGGCTGCCGGTGACCGTAGGCCGGTTCCCGGTGACCGACTCCTTGCTCGGCGCCCTCGTCGCGGCGCGGGTGTTCCAGTACGTCGACCCGGCCACGGCGACCCGCTGGCAGTGGGCCATGAACACAACCTTCGACCAGATGCGCCACCATCCCCTCGGGG
>NZ_CDWWXB010000178.1:5562-7517 GCF_977971855.1 Frankia sp. CoWAU3
CCGGCGCGGCTGGTGGGACGTCGGGGGGAACAGGAGGGCGAAGTCCGGCCACAAAGCGCGGTTTGGTGTGCGAAGATATCGTTGGATACGTGGACGGCGCGAGTCGGGTCTTGATCTGCATTTTTAGTGTGTGCCGCTGATCCGAAACGCCGGCACCAGCGGGCATGATGGTGGTAGCGTCCTGGCTGTCCGGTGCCACCACGGTCTGCTCGTCCAGTGCTCCATCGCAGGGCTTTCCTGTCTCATCGAACCGCCAAAAAGGGTCTCGTCATGTCATCAAAGGGAAGATTTTCCTTCTGACTCTGGTGCAGGCAGCAACATTCTCAATCGCGGCTGGTTACAACCGTGACCAGTTGTTCCTTTGACGGAAGAGGAGCCAAGCGTGGCAAGTGCGATCGACGGCATCTACCGGATCAGCATCGCCGGGCAGCAGACCCTCACCGACGTGGGCGGGGGCAACCTCGTCCTTCTGCCTGACGGCAACGGCGGCGGGCAGGTGTGGCAGGTGCGGCGCGCCAACGACGACACCTACACGATCCGCAAGCCGTCCGGCGGGGCTTTTGTGAGCTTCGATGGTGACCCGGACACATTCGAGCGGGTACGTGTGCTCCCGGAGCCGCGTGAATGGAAGATCGCTGATGGTCCCCAGTCGGGTACCTTCACCATCGGTGTCCCGGACAATGAACTGACCCTGGGACTTCACCCGGCGCTCATCTACCCGCCGCTGGTTGCCCTGTCACCTATCTTCAGGGAGGACAGGGGCTGGATTTTCGAGGGCGTCGAGTAGTCGAGTAACCCGTCCACCCGGGGCCCGGCCCGGCCGGTGAACGAGGCCCTGCGCCGATGGCACGGGGAGCCGGGCACCGTGCCGCGGATGGCAGCAGTTCGACCATCCGCGGCGCGGCGCATCGGTACATCGGTACATCGCGGCCGAGAGCGAACCGGACGAACCGGATAGAAAGGATTGATCGGACAAGACCGCTGGTCGGTCACCTCAGCCGCATCCTCTCGGTGGCGGCGCCGAATGCGGGCCCGATCCGCGATACTTCTGTGGGATGACCGATTCTGTCCGGCCTGCCCGGCGGGGAATGCAGGCTATCCTCGGCGACCGTCTCTGGCAGGCGTTGTTGTCATGCGGTTCCCGGTGCCATTTCCGGTCGCGGCAGGTGCTGCTGCGTCAGGGCGATTCAGATGATTTCCTGCTTCTGCTGACCACCGGCCGGGTAAAGGTGGTGCGCGTGGACGCGGAGGGCTCGGCCCTCCTGCTGGCGCTGCGTTCGCCCGGGGACATGATCGGTGAGATGGCGCGAATCGGAACCGGACGCACCGCCACGGTGCAGGCGATCGATCGATGCGAGGCGCATCGGGTCTCCGCCGCCACGCTCGACTCCTTCCTGCGGCGGCACGGTGTTCAGGGAGCGCTGGCTGACTACGTGGTGAGCAAGCTGTCCGAAACGGTTCCCTATCAGCATCAGCTCGTGCATTTCTCGCCGCGGCAGCGGGTCGCCCGCCTGCTGTTGGAACTGGTCGCCCTCGCCGGACCGGAGCTGCCCGATCCGATGCGGGTGCCGTTCTCGCTCGATGCCGTCGCGGAGTCCCTGGGGCTCGCCCGGAGCACGGTGGCCGCACATGTGGCGGCATTGCGAGAGGAACAGGTGCTGAGGCCGGGGCCACGGCTCGCGGTGGCGGGCCGAGGTGGGCATCACGACCGGCTGAGCATGCCGGTCTGGCCCGGCGGGCTCCAGGTCGTCCGCTGGTTCTCCGTTGACGGGAGCCGGTGGGCCGACGAGATGTGGTCCGTGCCACCGTTGAACCGTCCGTCGATGGACGTTTTTGTCACTCTTCCGCCGCGACGCTGAAGAACACGGGCACGACATCCGTGCTCTCCCGCGAACGCGAAGGATTCAGCGATGGCCTCTACACCGGTCCATGGCGGCACCGACAGCATGGCAATG
>NZ_CDWWXB010000179.1:0-1367 GCF_977971855.1 Frankia sp. CoWAU3
ATGGTGGCACGAGTCTTCGTCAGCCATGCGGGCTCCGACGCGGAGCTGGCCGACAGGGTTCATCAGACGCTTACCCTTCTTGGCCACCGGGTGTTCCTCGCTCAGAACATCCGGGTGGGCGTCCAGCCCGGCGACATGTGGAAGGATCGGTTGCACCGCGAGCTGCGAGCCGCTGACGCCGTGGTCTGTGTCATCACCAACGCCTACAACGCCTCCCCGTGGTGCTCCTACGAACTGGGAATCGCCTACGAGGTCGGCAGCCTGCTGCTGCCGCTGCGCGTGGAGCCGACGGTCACCTCCCCGCTTCTGGAGGACCGGCAGCACGTTCACCTGCACGAGAATCCGGGGTGGGCCGACAACCTGAACATTGGGCTGCGGCGCGTCGAGGCCGGCGGCGGGCTGGGCTGGGCGGACGACCGGTCCCCGTTCCCGGGTCTGCGGCCGTTCACCCGGGACATGGCCAAGGTGTTCTATGGGCGCGGCAACGAGCTGCGGCGGCTCACCCACCGGCTACGCTCCCTCGGTGAACAGCGTCTGCTACTGGTGGTCGGCGCCTCCGGGTGCGGCAAGTCGTCGCTGGTCACCGCCGGCCTGCCGGCCCAGCTGGCGGGCGAGCCCGGCTGGGAGGTGGCCGACCCCTTCTGGCCGGGCCGGGACCCGGTCCGCAAGCTCGCCCACACCCTGACCCAGGCTGCGAGGCGCGTCGGCCAGCAGTGGGTGGTCACCGACATCGACCGGCAGCTCAGGGAGGACGACCTGGCCCTCATGGGGCTGGCCGAGGAACTTCTGACGGCCGGCTCCGGCCCGGTGCGGGACAGCCTGCTGCTACTGATCATCGATCAGGGCGAGGAGCTGTTCACCCGATCGGACGAAGAGGAACGGGCCCGGTTGGCGACCCTGTTGCGGCATGGGGTCACCGGTCCCGTGCGGGTGGTCATGGCGCTTCGCTCCGAGTTCCAGGACCAGGTCTTCGCCCTGCCCGAACTGAGCGGCCCCCCGAACAGGGCGGGGTCAACCTGCACGTCTTCCCCCTCCGCCCGCTGGCCCGGGACATGCTGCCGGTCGTCATCACCGAGCCGGCCCGGGTAGCCGGCCTGCACGTGGAGCCGGAGCTGGTCGCCAGGATGGTGGCGGACACCGAGGACGGCGAGGCGCTGCCGCTGCTGGCGTTCACGCTCCATGAGCTGGCCAAGGACCAGACCCGCGGCGGCACCCTGTCGATGGACCGGTACCACGAGCTGGGTGGCGTGCGGGGGGCGCTGGCCCGCCGCGCCGACGCCGTCCTCGACGACGCCGTGGAGACGAGCGGGCTGGGCCGGGAGGAGATCCTGGTCGGCATGGCCGAGCTCGCCACGCTCGACGAGGCC
>NZ_CDWWXB010000179.1:1659-6454 GCF_977971855.1 Frankia sp. CoWAU3
AGGTTCATTGACGCGTGCGACCAGCGGATCGAGGAAGCCCGTCGTCAGGAACGTACGCGCGTCGAGGCGGCCCGCCGCCGGGAACGTCACGAACGTCAACGCCGCCAGCAGGTCATCGCTGTCCTTTCCGTGCTCCTCGTCTTCACTGTCGTCGGGGCCGCAGTCGCCACCTGGCAGTCCCTCACCGCCCGGCAGGCGCAGCGCACCGCGGAACGGGCGCAGCGCGCCACCGAACGGGCGCGGCATGCCCTGATCACTCACACCCTGCTCGCCGACGCCGACGCCGCGCGGGCGACGGACCAGGTGCGCGCGTTACGACTCGCCATCGCCGCCGAGAACATCGACCCCGGTACCGGTGGTGCGGCCGGCGGTAAGGCCGACAGGGGCGCCGACAGCCGGGCGAACCTGCTGCAAACCCTCGCCGAGGACCCGAACCCACTCGCCAGCCGCGGCGATCCCGTCACCTCGGTGGCGTTTTCCCCGAATGGACGCATCCTGGCCGTCGGCGGCGCGAACGCAACGGTCGTGCTGTGGGATGTGACGGAGGGTCAACATCGTCGGATCGACCCGCCCCTCACCGGCCAGCGCAGCGGGATCACGTCGGTGACGTTCTCGCCGGACAGCCGGAACCTCGACGCGACCGGCGTCGACGGGACGGTGCTGCGGTGGGACGTCACCGACCCAGACCGGCCACAATTGCGGGGGCGTGTGAACGCCGCCGCAGCCCTCCCCACGCCGTGGGATGCGTTCTCCCAGGACGGGCGCCTCAGAGCCACCGGCCAGGACGGATCAATCATGCTGGCGGATGTCACCGCCCCGGATCGGCCCCGGCCGCCCAGCATCCTTCTCGCCGACCCCGGACCGGTCCGGGCCGTGGCCTTCTCCCCGCACAGGCAGGTCCTGGCCGCGGTCGGATCTGGCCGGAGGGTATGGCTCTGGGACACCAGCGTCACCCCGCCGCGGCAGATCGGGCAGCCGCTGACCGGGCACACCCGCTCCGTCCTGTCGCTGGCGTTTTCCCCGGACGGCGGGACGCTGGCCTCCGGCGGCAACGATGGCACCGTCCGGCTGTGGCGGCTCACCGCGGTCGACGCGTTCCGCCGCAACGGCGTCGTCGAGTACGCCTGCCACGAGGCCCAGGGCGGGCTCGACCGGTCGGCGTGGAGCTTCCACATTCCCGGCCTGCCCTACCAGGACACCTGCGCGGGGTGACCGCCGGCGGCACCGGCGGCTACCTCGGCAACGACGGCAACGACGGCAACGACGGCAATGTCCAGGTGTCGAGGCGTTCGGCGATGTTGTTCGTGCCCTGGCGCCGCCCGGCGATCCGCCGGGCGTCCGCGAGGAACCGGTGGGTCCGCGTGACCATCACGGCGTTCGGCCGGTGCTCGGAGATGTCCAGTGCCTCGGTGACGAGCGCTTCGGCCTCGTCGACGTGGTGGCGGTGCAGGGCCGCTGTAGCCGCGGCGATCCTCGCCATCGACCGCAGGCCGGTCGCCCCGGCGACATCGAGATGGTGCACCGAGGCGTCGGTATAGACCGATGCCGCGTCCGGCTGGCCGAGTTCGACGTACGCCGCCGCGGACAGTTCGGCGAGCGTCAGCATGTGCAGGGTGTCGATCGAGAACCCGGGGTTACCCGACTGCGCGCGACTCAGCGTCCCCTGGATGCGCCAGGCACGATTGATCGCTTCGTGCACGCCCGCCCGTTCACCGAGCGCGCCCAGGGTACGGGCCTCTATCGCCGCGGCGCGGCTGGCGGCCGGCAAGCCCGCACCGACGTGGGACGTGGCGGCGCGGGCCAGCGCGAGGGCGGAGGTCAGGCTGCCGGACTTGCGGGCCAGGGAGCTCTGCCACAGCCGAACCCAGCACTGGAGTGTCCGGTCCCGCGCCTCCTCGGCGTGGCCGAACGCCTCGGCGAACGCGGCCATCGCCCCGGGGATGTCACCGAGGTCGTGGCGGGTGGTGGCCCACAGGGCGGCCAGGCGGCCGGCGGCACGGTGCAGGCGGGCGTCGACGGCGGTCGGGTGCCCGCCCTCGGCGAGCAGGGAGCGGACGGCCGGCAGATGCCGGCGTAGGTACACGCTCGTCGCGCCGATCGGAGTCCGCTCGTACGCCCCGGTGATCTGCTCGATGCGGGCGTCGATGTGGTTCAGGACGTCCTCGGACGCGATCACTCTCGGGATCACTCGCCCGCTCCGGACCATGAACAGCCCGGGTGGCAGGGATGCCCCCGCCGCCAGCCGGAGGAACCGCCGTCGATCGGACTCGTCGCCCATGCCGCACCTGCGCTTCGGGATGTCGCCCGCCTCCCATGACCATGATCCGTCTGTGGGCAGTCGAGAAACGGGTCATCGTCCATGGTCACGCCCCGTCTGCCGGTCCGACTGCACACCCGCTGGACGCTAGCCGGGGCGACCGCCCGCCGGAAGCGGAAACACCCAGCACAACGTGGTCTCCCGCGGCCTGCGGCCCACGGCGGCCCACGGCGGCACCGATCGACCCGGCGCAGGTCACTAGCCGTGACTTCTGCACCGGCGGAGCCTCGGTGCGGTCGTGGCAGCCGCCCGCCGGCAGCCGGCCGCGACGGGCGAGGTCGGCGGTGATGTGGGTGAGGTTCGCCGCGTTGTGCAACCGCCAGCGTTCCCAGCCGGGAGTGCCCTCGCGCACCCGCTCCAGCCGGACGTCCGCGGCGTCGGTGACGGTCTCGAAGGGTTTCTGCTCGTGCGACCGCACGTCCGTGACGTGGCTCAGCTCCTACGGTGGGGTGCCGACGAAGCCGCAGCGCAGGATGCGGATGGCGGCGAGCAGCCGGTCCACGAGGGCCGGCTCGCAGAGCACATCGTCGTCGAGGTATAGCACATATCGGCCGCGGGACGCGTCGAGCAGGAACTGGCGCTGCTCCGTCATGCCCCGCCACATCCGCCCCCGGTGCACCTCGACGGCGCCACCCCGCGCTCGTAGCAGCCGCAGCACCCCTGGCTCCCCGCAGGTCACGATCTCCACCTTGTCTCGGTCGGAGAACCGGCGGCGCCGGGAAGCCGCGGAGGCTGCCGACCTGGACGTCACCGTGCGCCGGGCACCTCGCCGCCGGGCGGCAACCGGCTACGGCGAGGCCGTCCAGGCCGGACCGGAAGTAGAGCGACGTCCACGCCGCGTCAAGATCGTCGAGACGGCCGGAGCGGATCGCCCGAACGACGCCGAACCAAACGACCAACGGCAGATGAAGGTCATGCCGGATATCGGCGGTGTGGTGACGGATGACGACGTCGGCGCCCGATCGGGCGACGCGGACCGTCGGCGCGTCCGAGGCGACCGGGCTGGTGGCCTGCCAGGACATGTGATCTCCCCCGTGCGGTGGATGCTGGTAAGTCAGGTCACGGCCGGGATAGTCGCGGTCCAATCGCCGTAGGTGAGCCGGATGCTGCCGTCGTCGTGGATGCGGACGTTGGCGCCGAGGAACGGGGCGAATCCGCGGCGGGTCCAGTCGTCGCGGACCTCGTCGAGCGCATCCCAGAGGCGACGCGGCCCGCCCTGATGGACTGTGGGCTGCTCGGTACCGATGGCGGTGGCCCGTGCCCAGGAGCCGTCCGCATGAGCCATGATCGCGGTGTGCTGGCCGTCGGGTTCCCGCCGGTAGTGGTGCCGCACGCCTGGCGCGGCGAGAGTTAACAGCGTGGACAGCTCCCACCCTTCGGCGACGTCGAGAACCGGGTAACGGCCGGTGCTGACGTGCTCGCCGTTGCGCACGTCCAGGTCTTCGGCCTCGACCGGCGCGGGTGGGTAGTCGTCGCCGGTGCGGGTGTTCATGAACCCGGCGGGCTCGAACTCGACCATGCCCACCAGGCCGCGTGGGGTGCGGGTCGCGGTGACGACCATGTGCGTGCCGCTGATCGTGGTGACGAGCCGGCCGCCGGGGCGCAGTGCATCCAGCCAGCTCGGCGGAATGCTGGCCACGGACACCATGGAGATGATCCGGTCGTAGCGGCCGGGTAGGGGGCCGGTCGCGTCGACGGCCAGGGCGGTGGGGTGCAGGTCGAGGGCTGCGAGGCGGTCCGTGGCGGCGGCGACCAGGTACGGATCGACGTCGACGGTGGTGACATGGTCGCTGCCGTACCTGCGGGCGAGCAGGGCCGTGCCGTAGCCGGAGCCGGTACCGACGTCGAGGATGTCCAGGCCCTCACCGAGCCGGCCGTGCCGGTACATGGTGAGCGCCAGGGCCGGCATGGTCGCCGAGGACGTCGGCCGGCCCACGGGCACGTCGCTGTCGGTGGCCCGGTCTGCGTGGTGGGCGCCGACGCGGGTGACGAGCGACCGATGGACGGCGTACGCGTCGCCGATCGGGCCGCGGCGCAGCGCCCACCCTTCGGTGGTGCGCGTCCACCAGGCGGGCACCAGTTCGTGCCGCGGTATGTCCGCGACGACCGGGTGCCAGCGGGAGCCGGGGTGGGTGATCTCGTCGGCCAGGGTGCGGGCATGGTCCCGCCAGGTCTCGGTCATCAGTTCGGGTCGGGTTCGGGGTGGACCGGGCCGCACGGTTTGGTGTCGTCGTCCGGGCCGCACGCCGCGTAGGGCGCTCGCGGTCGCGGCACGGCGTTCACCGCTTCCTGCCACTGCTCGCCACACAGCAGCTCGCGCAGCGAGGCGGTCAGCACGCTGCCGCCGTCCTGCGTGCGGTTCATCACGCACGGGGTGATCCGGCCGTCGGGAAGGACCGCCGCTCGGCCCAGCCCGCAGCGTCCGCAGCCGCCCGGCGCGACGCCGTCGCCCGCGGCACGGCCGAACCCGCGGACCGG
>NZ_CDWWXB010000179.1:6716-7849 GCF_977971855.1 Frankia sp. CoWAU3
CCCGGTCCGCGGCCTCACCGTCACCGACGATGTTGACGCGCAGCGGGATGCCGCGGCGCAGCACCTCGACGATGTTCGCGTGGGTGGGCGCATGGGCTCCGCGCCGGCCCGTGACCCGGTCGTGCTCGGCCTGGTCCGCGGTGTAGTAGCTGGTGGACATCCGTACCCCAGGCCGCGTCAGTGTCGGCCAGAGGCCATCCGGGATCCGGACCAGATTGGTGAAGATCTCCACCGTCATGCCGGTGTCGAGCGCCCGGCCGACAAGCTCGGGCAGCGCCGGGTGCAACGTCGGCTCACCGCCGATCATCGACACCAGGCGGACCCCAAGCTCGGCGGCAGCGTCGATGACCTCCGCCCAGTCGGCCGCGGTCATCGGCCCGTGCCCGCCGGCCGGGCCCGAGTCGGCGTAGCAGTGGGAACAGGAAAGCTGGCAGCGGCCGGTGAGCTCCAGCGACAGCCGGTCGATCGGCGGTGGGGCAAGGGTGGTGGTCACTTGTTCTCCTTGCGGGTGGATGCGGTGGGGATCAGTGGGCGGTGAGGGCTCGCGGGGGATGGAGCTCGCCGCCCTGGTGGAGGGCGGCGCGCTGCGTGAGCTGGTCGGGGGTGAGGGCCTTCATCCCGTGGTAGGTGCCGGCGACCTGGGCGCGGGCGAGTTCGAGCGCGAGCGCCGCCCACTGGACGAGCTGGCGGTCGATCTCCTCCATCTGCTCGGTCGTGGGCAGCGTGCCGCCGTACAGGAGGTGGTGGACGAGCGCGACGGTCCGCGCCATCTGGCGGACGTTGGTGTCGGCGGTGCCCTGGTAGCGGGTGCACTCCTCGGTGAGGATCTTCACCTGCTCGTCGCTGAGGTTCAGGGCCTTGTGGTGCTTGACGTCCTGGCCGAACAGGTCGTGTGGCGCGAGGGTGAACGCGGCAGTGAACGGCGGCGGGTTCGTCACGGCTTCTCCAGGGAGGGTGTGGGGGCGTCCTGCCACGCGACTATCGGGCGTCTGAGCGGAAGCACGAGGGCGTGGCGGGTCGGCGGTTGTGGCGCCCCGACATTCGGGATCGGGGCGCCCCCACCTTCGGCATCGCTCGGCCGCCCCGGGGGTGAGTCCGGTTGCACGGCTCCACCTCCAGCGGGTATTTCGGCC
>NZ_CDWWXB010000180.1:0-5732 GCF_977971855.1 Frankia sp. CoWAU3
ACCGCAGGCTTTCCCGCCGCCGTCCCCCGCCCCCGAGCGGCGGGGGATGAGCGGTTCGTCCTCGAACGCGGTGAGCTCCGCCCCGTCGTAGCCGAACCTGCGTCGGACCGTGAGCCCCATCAGGTCGCCCGGATGCGCCCGGTAGAACGGCCGGGCGACCTCGGTGCGCCAGTCGACGACCAGCGGATCGTCCCCGGCAGCCTCGCGCACGTGCCGCCGCCCGAGGTAGAAGCGCTGGCCGGGGACCCGGGGCGCGTCGGGCCCGTAGTCGACCCGGGCGAAGAACAGCGGCGTCGAATGCTCCTGCTCGGTGAAGCTGGCGAGCCGCCGTTGCTTCGCCAGCTTCAGGTAGGCGTTCGTCACCTTGTCCACGACCGCGTCGCCCGCGGCAATCTCCGTTCCCTCGACCTCGGCACGCATCCCCGCCAGCGCCCGCCGGCTGCGCCGGAGGTGCTCGCGTTCCGCGGCCAGCTCCGCGTCCGGTCCGGCCACATCGACAGCCACATCGACGGTCAGGTCGACCGGATCCGCATCCGGTTCGGCGTTCATGCCGTCAATCATCACCTAGCACCCCTTTCTTAATTCGGCAAGGAATACTATCCGGACGAAGGCGGCACTCCCCGCGGCAACCCGCGATCATGAAGGAACAGTCAGGACATGGCAGGCACTCAGGCGTAGTCGGGGAGGGCACGCCGCAGGGCGCGGAACGCCTGATGCGCGGCGGCAAGCGCGTCCGGGAACACCTGCGCGGCGGACCGTCCCTCCCCCAGCCGGGCCCAGTTCGCCCGGGCCAGCACCCGCCGGACGGCGATGATCTGCGCGGCAGCCAGCCGGGCCGCGAGCTCGCCGGCCGCCGGCACCGCCGCGGCGAGGGCATCCTCGTCCCGCCCGGTGTGCTGGGCCAGCCTGCCGAGCAGACTCGGGGTGGAGAAGACCATACCGTGGTAGGCGAGCACCTCGCGGTCGTCGTTCAGACCGGTGACCGGCTCCCGGCGCTCGAGCCCGGCGGCGAGATGTTCCTCGATGGCGGCCAGCGGCGAACTGCCCGCCGGGCGCTGCGCCACCACCCGGGCGAACTCCCCACGATGGTCGAGGATCCGGTGCAGGACCAGGTCCTCCTTGCTCGTGAAGTAGGTGAACAGCGTCGGCTTCGACACCCCGGCCGCCGCTGCGACCTCCGCCACCGACACCGCATCGAAGCCGCGGTCGAGGAACAGCGCGATGGCCGCCGCGGACAGCGCGTCGTGGGTGCGCCGCTTCTTGCGCTCACGCCGGCCGGCGGGCTCGCACATTCGATCAATCTAGCAAGGGCTGATCCGCCCCGCCGGGACGGACGGCACCGGCCGCCGGGTCCGGGGACAGCGGGGACGCTACGCGAGGTGGACGAAGGGGCGGCGCCGCGGGTCGCTCTCGGCCTCCCGCAGCACCTCGCGGGTGACGACGGCGGTCCGCAGGCGGGGCAGACTCGCCGGATGGAGGTTCTCAGTAGCCGCATCCTGCTCCGGCCCACGGATCCGCAGCGCAGTCATCACTTCTACCGCGAGACCCTCGGGCTGGCGGTCTACCGCGAGTTCGGGCCGCCGGAGGAACCCGGGCTGGTGTTCTTCCTCGGCCAGGGCCTGTTGGAGGTGTCCGGGCACTCGCAGCGGCCGGCACGGCCGGTGGGCACGGGCCGGGAACCAGTGGGCACGGGCCGGGAACCAGTGAGGACGGCGCGGCTCTGGCTGCAGGTGCGTGACCTGGCAGCCGAACACGCCCGGTTGAACGCGGCGGGTGTCGTCATCACCCGGGAGCCGCGGCGTGAGCCGTGGGGACTCGACGAGATGTGGATCGAGGATCCGGACGGCGTCCCGATCGTGGTCGTGGAGATCCCGCCCGATCATCCCCTGCGCCGGGACCGGAGATCCCTCGCCGACGGCTGACGCGCGGGCCCGTCGGGACGGCGGGGCTCACCCGGACGACCCGGTGCACCCTCGCCGGCGGCGGACCGGGAGGCCAGGCGGTCGCAGGCAGGGTGACGGTGACGACCGCGCCGCCGTCCGGACAGTTGGCCGCCTCGACGGTGCCGCCGTGTGCACTGATGATCGCGGCGACGATCGCGAGACCCAGCCCGGCGCCGCCGTGGTCCCGGGTGCGGGCGGTGTCCGCGCGACGGAACCGTTCGAACACGTACGGCAGGAACTCGGGGGGAACCCGGGGCCGCGGTCGCGGATCTGCACGATGACGACCTCGCCCGGCCCGTCCACACCCACCCACGGCCCGACGACCCGCCGCGGTGTGCGGCATCCCCGCAGCTCGACGACGCTGCCCGCGGGTGCGTGACGCGCGGCGTTGGCAAGCAGGTTGTCGACCGCCCGCCGGAGCATGTCCCCGTCGCCGAGGACCTCCAGCGGCCGCTGCGCGTCGGCGACGCCAAGCCGGAGTCGTAGCCCGCGCGCCTGGAGAAAGCCCGTCGCTGCCCGGGCGGAGCGGGTGAGTACCTCGTCGAGCGCGACCCGCCCCTGTCCGACGAGACCACCGTCCATCCGGGCGAGCGTGAGCAACGACTCGGCCAGCCGGATGAGCCGGTCGGTCTCGTCCGAGACGTTGACGATCGCCTCGATCAGCTCCTCGCGCGTGCGACCGGGACGGGCGGCGAGCTCCAGCTCGGCCTTGAGTACGGTCAGGGGCGTCCGCAGCTCGTGGCCGGCGTCGGCGACGAAGGCACGGTCCCGGGCACGGGCCGCGTTCAGCCGGCGGAGCAGGTCGTTCATCGTTCTGGCCAGAGCGGCGATCTCGTCATGGGTCGCGGGCACCGCCAGCTCGCCGTTCCTGCCGGCGGTGACCGGACCGGCGGCCGCCTGCCGGCGCATCCGCTCCACCGGCCGCAGCGCCGCCCCCGAGAGCAGCCAGGCGGCGAGGCCCGCCAGCGCGATCGTCGGAGCCGTCGCCACCACCATCACGTTGCGGACCCGGTCCTCGGCCCTGTCGGTGAGGTGCGTCGGCGTGCCGACGACCGCGATCATGGCGGCCCGGCCCGTGTGCACCGCCACGGCCAGGACGCGGACATCTCCGGTCGGCCTGATCCCGGTGCCGGCCCGCACTTCCCGGGTGACCAGGGTCGGCTGCGTCCGGGCCCGGGCGAGCTGGTCCGCGGTCAGCAGCGGCCGTGACCCGGCGTCCGGCGACGAGACGATCGGCGTCCCGTCCGCCCGGAGCACCTGGGCGATCGATCCGCCGCCCACGAGCAGGTCGGCCGCATCGGCTCGACCAACGCCCCCGGGTCGGGCGGCATCAAACCGATCGGCGAGCCTGACCGTCAGCAGATCCGACCGGGTCCGCAGGTCGGCGTCGACGGAGTCCCGCAGGTTCACCCGGAGCAGCAGGTAGAACAGGACGCCAGCGATGGCGAGCACGATCGCGGTCCCCAGCGCGAACAGCAGGGTCAGCCTCACCCGGATCGGCACGTCGGGCTACGATTCCCCGTCGACGACCGGGCCGGGCGCGCCAGATGTGCCGGACATAGCAGACACACCAGGTGCGCGGGACGTCCCGGGCGACGTCTCGGCCGGGGTCCGTAGCCGGTATCCGACCCCGCGGACGGTCTCGATGAGCGACGGACCGTCCGGAATGTCGATCTTCCGGCGGACATAGCGCACGTACTGGTCGACGATGTTGGAGGTGCCGTCGAAGGCGAAGTCCCAGACGTGATCGACGATATAGGTACGGGTCAGAACCTCGTCGGGATGGCGCATGAGCAGGTGGAGGAGCGCGAACTCCTTCGCGGACAGGTCGAGTGGCGATCCGGCCCGCAGGACGCGGTGCTCGGCCGGGTCGAGGCGAAGATCCCCGATCCGCAGGACGGTGGGGCCCGCGCCGCACGAGCGCCCGCAGCCGGGCGGTCAGTTCCCCGAAGCTGAACGGCTTGGGCAGGTAGTCGTCGGCACCCGCGTCGAGACCGCGGATACGGTCGTCAACGTCCCCCCGGGCGGTGAGCATGAGCACCGGGGCCCAGCGGCCCGCCTCGCGCAGGCGGCGGCACACCTCGAATCCGTCGAGACCGGGAAGCATGAGGTCCAGGACGATCGCGTCGTAGCCGATCTCGGTCGCCTGCCAGACCGCGTCGGCGCCGTCACCGACGACGTCGACCGCGTAGCCCTCCTCGACCAGGCCACGGCGGAGCAGGGCGGCGGTGCGCGCCTCGTCCTCGACGACCAGTACCCGCATGGAACGGATCGTAGAGCTGCTGCGAGCGCAGAACCGCTCCGGTCTGCGGCCGGTGTCACGGCCGGTGGCGCCGCGGGACTCGGTCATCACACCATGTTCACATGATCGAAGGCGCACGGTGCCGGGCATGTCCTCGTTCAGCTACGCCGAGGCGGGCGTGATCGGTGCCCTGCAGGGCGCCACGGAGTTGTTCCCGGTGTCCAGCCTTGGTCACAGCGTGCTCGTGCCGGCTTTCATCGGCGGCCGATGGGCAGCGGACCTCGACGTCTCCGCGCCCGAGTCGCCCTACCTCGCCTTCATCGTCGCCGTGCACGTGGCCACCGCCGCGGCGCTTATCGTCGCCTTCCGTGACGACTGGCAGCGCATCATCACGGGCCTGGCCGTCTCGGTCCGGGACCGGCGGGTCACCACCGCCGACGGCCGGCTCGCCTGGCTGATCATCCTTGGGACCGTTCCGGTGGGCATCGTCGGGCTGCTCCTCGAGCATCCGCTGCGCACCCACCTGGGCCGGCCGCTGCCGGCCGCCGTGTTCCTCACCGTGAACGGCATGATCATGCTGCTGGGGGAGCGTCTGCGCCGCCGGTCGACGACCGGCGGCGCTCCAGGGCCGGCCGGATACCGGGACGAGCACACCATGCCGATACCACGCTCGGCGCCGGTCACGGGCCGCAGGGTCGGGACGCGCCCGGCCTCCGGTCCCCTGGTAGCTCACGGATCCGCACCCGGGTCCGGGCCCGGCAACCACTCGAAGGCCGTGACGACCGAGACGGCACTACCCGAAGCCGAGACAGCGGCCCGGCACGCCGACCGGCGGCTCGCCGCGCTGCCGCGCCTGGACGCCCTGCTCGTCGGGGTGGCGCAGACCGCCGCCCTGGCTCCGGGAATCAGCCGGTCGGGCGTCACGATGATCGCTGGCCTGTCCCGGGGACTCTCCCACCTCGACGCCGCCCGGTTCGCGTTCCTGCTCGCCACCCCGGTGATCCTCGCCGCCGGTCTGCTGAAACTCCCCGACCTCCTCGGCCCGCTCGGAGACGGTGTTCGCGGTCAGACCCTGTTCGGGGCGATCGTCGCCGGCGTCGTGGCCTACGTGTCCATCCGGTTCCTGGCCCGATGGTTCGAAACCCGCACGGCGACCCCCTTCGCCGTCTACTGCCTGGTGGCCGGTGCCCTGTGCGTCGTACGTTTCGGGATCTTCCGAACGGCACGGGACAGCAACGGGACAGCGCTGGAGGGCCCAGGACTCGGGTTCGTTCCACCAGCCGCAAAGTAGCTCTCTGTAGTGGCATGGTCCGTTTCGGAGTGGTCCGTTTCGGAGTGGTTCGTAGTCGACGGTGACCCGGTCGACGGCGTCTTGGACGTCGTCGTCGGTGGGCAGGGTGTAGATCCGGACGGTGTCGACGCGGGCGTGGCCGAGGAGTTCGGCGACCAGGACGAGGTCGGCGCCGTCGCGGACAAGGCTGGTCGCGACGGTGTGCCGCAGGACGTGGGGGGGAAAGAGATCTCCAGGCCGGCGGTGCGGCCGGCGG
>NZ_CDWWXB010000180.1:6173-7712 GCF_977971855.1 Frankia sp. CoWAU3
CCGGGCCGAGGCCTGCCCAACCGTAGAACGAGTCCAGGGCGGTGTGCGCGAGCCGGACGGTGCTCGCGGACACCTTGCGGTCGGATCGAAAAATTTCAGCATCAAGGCGAAGCCGAGGCGGGTCGCCCCGGCCTTGTTCCGCACCAGCTTGCGGTCGCTCTCGCTCAGGGTCCAGCAGTCGATCAGCTGCTCCGGAGTCTACTCCCGCCGCACGCCGGCCACCCTAACGGGACGATCACGGCAGGTCGGACACCAGCCACCAGCACAGGCGAAGCGTCCGGGACGTCACCCAGAGCTACCTTCCGGCTGGTAAGGCACGAACCCGAGTCCCGGGCCCGGTAGCCGTCGTCGCCATGTTCGGATGGGCGCGGTGGGCATGGCGCGGGCCACCAGAGCGACGGCGAGAAGGTCGGCCTCGCGGCCCGGTGGGGCGACCAGGTGCAGGCCAACCGGTTCCCCGACACCGGTTAGGCCTGCTGGGATGCTGATCGCAGGATGGCCGGTGATGTTGAACGCCCAGGTGAGCGCCACGCTCATCGTCTCCCCGGGCCCCTGGTGGCCGTGCGGGGGGTTGGGTGTGGTCGGGGTGGCGAGCAGGTCGTGCCCGGCGAACAGGCCACCGAAAGAGCGCAGCAGGGCGGCCCGGGTACCGGCGGTGTCCTGGCCGCTGTGACGCAGGGACACCCAGCAGTCCGCCGGGTCGGGCAAGCACGGCACGGCATCGGTCACCGCGAGCGCGCCGGCTCGGGCGAGGGCGTCCAGGTGGGTGCGGGCCACCTCGGCGACCGCCGGGGCCGTATCGGCGAAACCGAGCGTGGCCGACCACGCCGTGCGCAGCGGCCGGTCGGGGCGGCGCAGCGCCGGCAGGGTCGCGGTGCCCGCGACGGCGTCGAGGTAGGCGGCCGCGTCGGCGGGCTCGCGGGCCAGCACGCCGGCAGCGTTGAGACCCGCGCGGTCGCGGGCGGGCACCCGGCCGCCCGTGAGTTTCAGGCCCACGACGCCGCACCACGCCGCCGGGATGCGCACCGAACCGGCGCCGTCGCTGCCGGTGGCCAAGGGAACCAGGCCGGCGGCAACGGCGGCGGCCGATCCGGCGGACGACCCGCCGGGGCTCCAAGCCGGGTCGTGCGGATTGAGAGTCGGGCCGCGGTCGGTGTGCCCCCAGGTCTGCCAGGTAGTGCCCGGGCCCGGGGCGGCGGTGGCACCGACCGGTACGCAGCCGCCCGCGAGCAGCCGGCGGGTCTGGGTCGAGGTCAGCCCCTCGGTAACCTTCACCCCCAGAGGCACCCCGGCCAGCGGCGGCCGTTCGCCCACGCGGACCCGGCGGTCCACGTCGGCCGCGTGGGCGTACGCCTGCTCGGGCCACAGGGCTGCGAAGGCCCGCACCGCCGAATCGCCGTCCGCGATACGCGCAAGCGCGTCGCGGGTCATCTGCTCGGCGGATAGCTCCCCGGCGTGGACCAGGGCGGCGATGCGCAGCGCGGACAGTCCGCCGCTCACCGGGGCCGCCGGGGAGCTATCCGCCGAGCAGATGACCCG
>NZ_CDWWXB010000181.1:0-3425 GCF_977971855.1 Frankia sp. CoWAU3
GTGTCGCCCAGGGCGCCCCGAGTCACCTCACAGCACGTCTACAAAACGTCACCGATCACAACGTAGCGTGATCTCTGCGCGGCCCTGGGGTTGTCCCCACCCGCGGCCCCGACCCGACCCGCCTTGGTGCCCTGCTGGCTGACCACGCCCCACTCCGGCACCGAGAACAGCTTGTGATGGATCCGCGCAAAGATGATCACCTGACAGAGACCGCCGGTCTCGTTGCACTGGTTGTCGAAGTCAGCGTAGGTCGGGCTCGGCGGGTACTGGTCGTAGCTGTCGACCCCGATAACGTCGACGTACTGGTCACCCGGGTAGAGATCGAAGGCGCCGACCGACGTGGTCGAGCCGTGGGCGTTGAGGTTCCAGTCGATGCGGACCCGCGGACTGGTAGCCTTGATCGCCGACGAGGCGTTACGGAAGCATTGCACCCACTGCTGCGGGTCCGTGGTTGCCCACGCGAACCACAGCCCGTTGAACTCCCAGCCCAGCCGGACGAACGAGTCGCCCCGCTCCGTGCTCACCAGCCAGCGGCCGAACTGCCGCCACTCGGCGTCGTAGCGGCCGGCCGCGCAGTCGGCGAGGTTGCCCTTCTCCGGCCCCTCGTCCGGAAAGAGCGGCTGGCTGATGACCCATGTGCCGGAGAACCCGGCGAAGGTCGAGGCGCCGCGACCGATCCAGGGCTCGACGATCGCCCGCCAGCTGGACCGCTCGGTGTACATGACGACGACGTCGTTGGGCCGGCCACGGAATTCCGCCCAGCGGTTCGCCTGCGCCAACGTGTGCGCGGCGACCCCCGTGGGAAACTCACCGGTCGTGGCGGCCCGCTGCACCCGGGGCACGGTGACCGGCGGCTGGACCCCCGGTGCGGGCGAGGGGCCGGAGCTCGGCGACCGCGCGGGCGGCGACTGCGGCGGGGGCTGCGACTGCGGGGCGGGCGTCGGGCCGCCGGCCACCGTGTCCGTGGGGTGTCCTCCGGAGGACACCAGAACCCAGGCGGTCAGGGCGGTCACGACCGCGATCGAGACCGCGATCGAGACCGCGACAGGCGGGAGACGCGGGATTCGGCCGGCTCGGCCCCCCGGGCGCGCAGCGATCCAACCGGCGACGCGAGACAGGCGACCCGGGCCAGGCTCACCGCCGCCGTCCGCCCGAACACGCCCGTCCGGCACCGGCCCGTCCCAGACCGGCACCTCCCGGGCCAAGACGTCCCGGGCCAGAACGTTCGTGTCCGGCGTGTCCAGCCTCTTCCCGGCCGGGGCCTGCCGCCCGTGCCAATGGAACACGGTCGTGGTGGCGCCGTCCGGACGTGCCTGCACCGGGTCCGGCCGGTCCCCGCCGGGGGCTGTGACCGGGCCGCCATCCGCGTCGCGAGGAGCGCCGTCGCGGCGGATGTGGACCAGCTCGGTGGGGGAACCCTCGCTAGGGGAACGGAGGCTCCGCGGCGTCGTGTCGCTTCGGCGACGGCGCAGCGGGAGCAGCCGGGCGTCCGGCCACTCGCCCCGGGACGGGGTCGGCATGCCGGCGCCTCCACCGGCGGGCCGCCGATCGGCCGAACGGGGCGGGTCCGCCTCGGAGTGATACACCGTGCCGTCCTGGTCCGAGGATGGCGATCCGGCCACCGGCCAGCGGCCAGCGGGTCATCCGACCAGGAGCGCCCGCGCACCCGCATCACCCCAGTCGTACATTTCTATCTATAAAGTCATTTTTACTCATGTAGTGCAAAAGTGCGACCAAGCACGACACTCTCCCCGATCCAGTGGCTCGCAACGAGGTCCGCCATCACCGTCGACACCTGAGCCGAGGCTCGTTCGGTAATCCGCGAGTGATCGCTAAACAGTAACAACCACCGACGAAGTGCCCCTTCGGCGGCCTCGGCTTATCACGCAGTGCAACGATCAGCCATCCGTAGACCAACCCTCCCACTCCGAGAGAATCGTTCGACACGCGCACCCGACCCACCGAAACCGTCATCCGGCCCCGGAGTCACGGGGTCAGGGGGGTCAGGGAAGTCAGGGGGGTCAGACGCCTGGGAGGCCCACGGGGCTGTGGGATCTATGCCGCATACGCGGGTTCGTAGGGACAGCACCAGCCGGCAAAGGACCATACGGTACCGTTGCCACGGGTCACGCCCGCACGCACGTTCGCGGGCGAGCAGCGACGTCCTCACCCGCGTGGGAACGCGCCGCCCGCGCAGCCGGACCGCCCGGTGGCTGCCCCCACCGGTCACGACCAGCCGGCCCGCGGGACGGCTGCCCCGGATCACCCGGAGCGCGTCGCGGTCCCGCAACGACCAGGCCATTGACGCCCATCCGCCCCGAGTGCGTCCGGACCGGGGCATGAGCACGGGAGACGCAACAGCCTTGAGCATCGAGATCGCCCAGACCAGCGAGATTCCCGACGTGGCGGACATCCCCGTCGTGATCCTGTGCGGCGGGATGGGAACCCGGCTGCGGGAAGCCAGCGAGAAACTACCCAAGCCGCTGGTGGACATCGGCGGCAAGCCGGTGCTGTGGCACATCATGAAGACCTACGAGCACTATGGCTTCCGTAAGTTCGTGCTCTGCCTCGGCTACAAGAGCGATCTGATCAAGAACTACTTCCTCGCCTACCGTGCGCAGGTCGCCGACTTCACCCTCACGCTCTCCGACGACCACACCCCCCAGTTCCACAACACCGTGGGCGACGAGGCGTGGGAGGTGACCTTCGCCGAGACGGGCCTACTCACCGGAACCGGAGCCCGGCTGCGCCGGGTCGCCCAGTACCTGACCGGCCCGCGGTTCATGCTGACCTACGGCGACGGCGTGGGTGCCGTCGATGTCGGCGCGGTGCTCGCCGACCACCTGGCGTCGGGGCGGATCGGGACGGTCACCGGCGTCCGGCCGTCGAGTCGCTACGGCGAGCTGACCACGGACGGCAACGCCGTCACCCTCTTCGCCGAGAAGCCGCCGCAGACCGGCTGGGTGAGCGGGGGATACTTCGTCTTCGAGCGCGAGTTCATCGACAAGTACCTCGACGACGACCCGGCGCTGCTGCTGGAGCGTCACCCGCTGCAGCAGCTGGCCCGGGACAGCGAGCTGACCCTGCACACTCACGACGGGTTCTGGATGGGTATGGACACGTTCCGCGACTGGACCGAGCTGAACCAGCTCTGGGATTCCGGTGCCGCGCCCTGGCGTGTCTGGGCCGGCTGAGGTTCCGGACGGGTCCAGCGATGAGCGATTCCTCCCGCGGCTCCGGCGGTCCCGAGCCGAACGCTTCCCCCCTGAACGCTTCCCCCCCGAACGGTTCCGAGCCCGCCGGCGCCGGCGAGTACGCGGCGACGGCAGGCGCCGACCCGGGTACGTGGCTGCACGACCTGGTCGCCACCCTGCTGCCCGCCATGCGCAGCATCACCGGGGACGGTGTCCGCACGACGCTCGCCA
>NZ_CDWWXB010000181.1:3550-7373 GCF_977971855.1 Frankia sp. CoWAU3
TCACGGTGCACGAGGTCCCCAGCGGGACACCGGTCCTGGACTGGACCGTGCCCCGGGAATGGAACGTCACCTCGGCCCGGTTGACCGGCCCGGACGGCAAGACCGTCGTCGACGCCGCTGACAACCCGCTGCACCTGCTGGGGTACAGCACACCGGTCCGCGCCCGGCTGTCCCTCGACGAGCTGCGCCCGCACCTGTTCTCGATGCCGGACCGCCCGGACTGGGTGCCCTACCGGACCTCCTACTACACCGAGAACTGGGGCTTCTGCCTGACCGACCGGCAGCTCGCCGCGCTGCCCGACGGCGAGTACGACGTGGAGATCGACACCACCCTCACCGCGGGGTCGCTGACCTACGGCGAGATCGTGCTGCCCGGGACCACGGACGACGAGTTCCTCATCACGACCCACACCTGCCACCCGGCGATGGCGAACGACAACTGCTCGGGCATCGCCACGGCCACCCTGCTGGCCCGCACCCTGGCCGGGCTGCCCCGCCGGCACACCTTCCGGCTGCTGTTCATCCCCGGCACGATCGGATCGATCACCTGGCTCGCGCGCAACCGCGACACCGTCGGGCGCATTCGGCACGGGCTGGTGCTGACCGGCCTGGGCGACCGGTCGGACCCGACCTACAAGCGCAGCCGGCGGGGTAACGCCGCCGTCGACCGGGCCGCGGCGGCGGCGCTCGCCGAGACCGGGCGGCCGCACCGGGTCGTCGACTTCTCCCCCTACGGCTACGACGAACGGCAGTTCTGCTCCCCTGGCTTCGACCTGCCCGTCGGCCGGTTCGGGCGCGGCCAGCACGGCGACTATCCGCAATACCACACGTCCGCGGACGACCTCGACTTCGTGACCCCGCAGTCACTGGCCGACTCGTTCGCGATCCTGCTGCGGACGATCGACATCTGCGAGCGCGACCGCATCTGGCGCAACACCACCCCGTACGGGGAGCCGCAGCTCGGCCGGCGGGGCCTGTACCGCGCCATCGGGGCCACCATGAACCGCCAGGCGATCGAGATGGGCCTGCTGTGGGTGCTGAACCTGGCCGACGGCACGCACAGCCTGCTCGACATCGCCGACCGCGCGGACCTGCCGTTCGACACCGTCGCGGCGGCGGCCGATGCCCTGGTGGGCGTCGATCTGCTCAGCGACGTCACCAGCAGCGACGTCACCAGCGCCGCGCCCGCGGGAGCCCGGCGGTGACCGACACCGCTGTCGCCGTCGCCAACGGTGCGGGGAGCACCGGGAACAGCGGCCCGGTCTGGACGATCGTGCTGGCCGGCGGCGGCGGCACGCGTTTCGGCGGGCCGAAACAGTTCTTCGACCTCGGGGGTGAGCCCCTGCTCGCCCATCCGGTCGCGGCTGCGCGGCCCGCCAGTGACGGCATCGTCGTGGTCGTCCCCGCCGCCCTGATCGGCCACTGGTCACCGCCGGACGGAGTGCGGATGGTCGCTGGCGGCGCCACCCGAGCCGAGTCCGTCCGGGCGGGGCTGGCGGCCGTGCCCGCGGACGCCGGGGTCATCGTGGTCACCGACGCCGCCCATCCACTCGCGACTCCCGCCCTGTACCAGCGGGTCATCGACGAGGTCCGCGCCGGCGCCGACGCGGCCGTACCCGGGCTCCCGCTCACCGAGGTCGTCAAGGAGATCCGCTCGACGGTGCTCGGCAGCCCCCCCGACGACACCCCCCGGTTGGTCACCGGGGCCTCGCTGCCGCGGGAGACCCACCGGCTCGTGCAGACCCCGCACGCCTTCCGGGCGGACCTGCTGCGCTCCGTGCACGCGGAGGCCCGCGAGGCCGTCGAGGACTCGGCGATGGTCGCCGCGGCCGGCGGCCTGGTCGTGGTCGTCCCCGGCGAGCCGGCGAACATCCATGTCACCACGCCGGACGAACTCGCCATGGCCCGGCTGCTTCTCACCCATGTTCGTTCCGAGGGGGAACCTGATGAGTTCGGTACTGGTCGAATCCACGTTGTCCGATGACGAGCGGCGGGCGAGGCTCTACGCCGGCGAGCTGTTCGTCTACGCGCCCAGGCCCGCGACGCGGGAGTTCGTCGAGTTCAGCCGCACCCTGATCCGCGAGGCCTTCGGCGATCTCGACCCCGAGACGGCGCAGTACCACATGCCGGTCGAGGACTACGCGGCCCTGCTCGCCGAGCTGAAGCCACGGTTCATCCACCACCCCACCTGCAAGGAACTGTTGCCGGCGATTCTCGCCGAGCACGGCTGCGACCTGTCGAAGACCTACTTCGACGTGCCCCGGCTGCGGACCTCGACGTCGGACGACTACCTCACTTCGGGCATCGCCTACGCCTTCCACCCGCACCGCGACACCTGGTACTCGGCACCGTTCTGCCAGCTCAACTGGTGGATGCCGATCTTCGATATCGTGCCGGAGAACGCCATGGCCTTCCACCCGCGCTACTTCTCCCAGGGCGTGAAGAACGGTTCCGGCGACTACGACTACTACGAGTGGAACGCGAAGAACCGGGCCGACGCCGCGAAGCACATCAAGTCCGACACCCGTAAGCAGCCCAAGCCCGAGGAGGAGGTGGAGATCTTTCCGCAGACCCGGGTGGTCGCCCCCTCCGGCGGCATAATGATCTTCTCGGCGGCCCAGCTGCACTCCTCGGTGCCGAACAACTCCGGCCGCACCCGGTTCAGCATGGACTTCCGCACCGTCCACTTCGATGACGTGGTCAACCACGTCGGAGCGCCGAACGTCGACGCGGAGTGCACCGGCACGACCATGCGGGACTACCTGCGTGGCACCGACCTGAGCCGGATTCCCGAGGACATCTGCCTGACCTACGACACCGCGCCGCCGCGGGAGGACGCGATGCTGGTGTTCTCCCACCAGAACGCATGACGGCGGCCCCGAACGGATCCGGCGCGGGCGACCCGGCGGCGGACGAGGTTCCGCTCGCCGGGCGGGTCGCCGTGGTGACCGGTGCGTCGAGCGGCATCGGCCGGGCCACCGCGCTGCGGCTGGCCTCGGGCGGAGCCACCGTCCTCGCGCTCGGGCGCGACCAGACCCGGCTCGACGCCCTCGGCAAGGAGGCGAGCGGTCCGGGCACCCTGACGCCGGTGCGCCTCGATCTGACCGATGACGCGGCCGTCGTCACGTTCACCGCCGAGGTCACGGACCGCTACAGCCGCGTCGATCATCTGGTGCACAGCGCCGGCGCCTACGGAAGCGCCCGGGTGGACGCCGTGTCGCTGGCCGATCTCGACACCCAGTACCTCGCGAACGTCCGGGCACCATACGCACTCACCCAGCGGCTGCTGCCGGCGCTGCGGGTCGCCGGGGCCGACCGCGGCGCCGACATCGTCATCGTCAACTCCACTCAGGGCATCCGGGCCGGCGCGGGCACCAGCGTGTTCGCCGCCACCCAGCACGCCATGCGGGGGTTCGCCGACAGCCTGCGCCAGGAGATCAACGCCGACGGCATCCGGGTGACCACCATCCATCTCGGCCGTACGGCGACCCCGAGGCAGGAGGCGATCTATGCCCGGGAAGGCCGTGAGTACGCACCCGAGCTGCTCGTCCAAGCGGCCGACGTGGCCGATCTCGTCAATTACCTGATCCGGCTCCCACCCACCGCGGAGATCACCGAGCTGCACCTGCGGCCGGCGAAGAAGAGCTACTGACACGCTCACGCTGCGCAACGACTCGGGGCCCGTGGGCGCGCCAGAGCCCACGGGCCCCGAGGCCCAGAAGTCCGCCGACGGCGCGGTCCCGGACTCGGGACCAAGATCCGAAATCAAGATCCAGGACCAGGACGAACCGGCCTCCGCGGCCGCGGCGGAGCAGGTCAGTGA
>NZ_CDWWXB010000182.1:0-6760 GCF_977971855.1 Frankia sp. CoWAU3
CCCAGGAGGAATAGGCACAACCGAACAGCAACGCTGTGACGCCGAGCCCGACCACCCGGCGCGGTCAGCCACGCCTGCAACCGACCCAGCCCACACCGGAAATCCTCACCTCAGAGGCAGACGAGTTAGACGATCATTTGAGATCAAGTGACTTACCCGAAGATGTTGAGGCAGAAGACGCCCAGCATGATCGCCGAGCACGTGCCCAGGCGCGTCGCGGACAGCTCCTCACCGAAAAAGCGCCAGCCGATCAGTGTCGCGAACACGACGCTGGTCTCCCGTAGGGCCGAAATCGGGCCCAGCGGGCCCCGGGTGAAGGCCCACATCAGCACCGCATAGGTCAGCAGCTGCACGAGCCCGCAGACTACCGCTGCGCGTAGTTCTGATACTCGGCCCCGCACGACCAGCCGGCCTCGCACCAGCAGGAAGGCCAGCGGCATCAAGATCCCGTACAGAAGGAAGATCCACGTGGTGTAGGAGTAGAAGTTGCCCGACAGCCGCGTCCCCATGCCGTCGGCGACGGTGTAGGTCGCGACAACAGCGGCACTGGCCACGGCCAGCGTGATGGCCTTCAAGCCGCCGTTGTCCCGACCCATGGCCATGATCCCGAAGGAGACCAGGCCGATCCCCACCAGCGTGGCTGGTCTCAGCTCCTGCCCGGCGAACATCGCGGCCCCGAGGGTGACCAGCAGCGGGACGCAGCCCCGGATCACTGTGTACATCGAGCCCAGATCGGCTACCCGGTAAGCCAGCGTCAGAAGAAGCGCATACAGAACCTGCACCGCCGCGGAAAACACCAGATAGGGCCAGCTCGCCGCGGCAGGCAGCGGCAGGGCGAACGCGAACAACACCGCGATCACGGTCGTCACGAAGCTCGTGACCGTGATGAACCACAACCGGTCGCTGTGACTGTGCAGCATGGCGTTCCAACTCGCATGCAGCGCCGCGGCGAACAGTACCAGCCCGGCAACACCGACCGGCATCGTCAGCTGCTCTGTTCCATGACGAATCGGGCGCGGGCCGCCAGGTCGAGATCGGTGTCCGGGGCGGCCTTCCCGCTGATCACGAGGACGCCGTAGGTGAAGACGCCGCAGGTGAAGAGGTGTTCGAGAGCCCGACCCAGTGCGGCATTGTCAGCGAGGACGTCGTGGCGCTCGAACGTCTCCTTGTCGACGCTTCGCGGGCTGATCCACGGCTTCCACTGCCGGCTGCTGCTGCCCGATACTCGCGCCTCGTCGCGTTCCGCGAGCCAGGACACCGCATAGCAGCTCTCGTGGCCGTCCGGCCAGACGATGTCGATGTCGATGTCCCCGCCGGACCGCCGCACCACTTTGACTTGATGTCCATCGGTATGATCACGGAGTCGAAATACTTCTGTTTCGCGTGACTGTGTTTCGCGTGCCTGTTCAGAAATTCGACGCACCGGAAGAAATCACACAGCCACAGCTGATGATATCGCAGTGCCCGGTCGGCGGACACCTTTATGATCAAGCACTCGGGATTCTGCGTCAGCATCTCTGGAGTCCCTGCTCCGAGGCCGAAACGGTTGCCGAGAAAAGGCCGTTGGCGAGTGCCCCTTCCCGCACGAAATTAATCTTGCGCTGCCAGCGCTTGATGATATGGTCGGCATCTTTCTTGTCGATGGAATACTGCCCGCCGTCGACTTGCGCCCGGTATGCGACGAGATCCGCCTCCAACCAGTCGCCCATTATTTCGCTAAGGTCACGGACGACGACAGACTCGAAGCCTGCCGCGGTGAACAGCTCGGTGTACTCCTCCATCGTGGGCAGATGATATCCCGAGACATCGACGTACTGCTCAAATTCGGGGGTCGAGATCCCCCGACAGAAATCAGCGATGTGGATCTCTCCGCCCGGCTTGAGCAACCCACGGCAGCGCACGAGCGCCCTCAGCTTGTCAGCTTCGTAGAGCAGCGAGTCCCGCGAGTAGATGATGTCGAAGGAGCGCTCCGCCAGGTCGTCGGAGTACACGTCGCCGTGGATGAACCGGACCCTGTCCTGCGGGTCGAACTCGGCCTTCCGAGCGCAGGCGATCTCGACTATGACTTCCGAGGGATCGACGCCAACCACCTCGACACCGAAGGCAGCGGCGAGGTAGAAAGCGGCGCCACCCAGACCAGAGCCGATATCCATGACCAGCATTCCTGGAGAAACGGACATCCCATCCAGCAGGATTCGTTTGAAACCGTCCAGACCGCGCGGGCTCTGGAAGCCGTCACCGTTAATGACCTCGGACCGCAGCACGTAATGCGGAACAGCGAATCGCGATTTCTCGTAGGCCCGTGCCAGGGCTTCCGTATCAGATTCAGCCTCAGATTTTTTCACGGCACCCTCTTCCATAACGATTCCCCATATCCTTCCGACCCATTGATTCCGCTGGACCTACCCCGGGCGCAGATGCTTCACGACCGGCCGACTTACTGGTCGTCCTCGGGAGGACGAACGGCCAGCAGGTAGCCGTAGCGGATCTCGGGTGAAGTCGTCCGGCTGGCTTTCACCGAGAATCCCGCCCGTGTCAGCAACCTTCTCCACTGCTCCCGAGTCCGCATGTACTCCCCGGAGCGCCGAAGGATCCGGTCGAGTATCTGTGCGTCCTTGAGCGCATGGCGGTAACAGTTCTGCTCCGCAGCATTGACTATCTTCCGATAGTAGACGTCGCAGACATCGTCGATGTCGTTCTGGCTCGATAGTGCCGAGGTGTCGAGAAATGTCTCGCCAAGGACCAGGCGGCCACCCGGGAAAAGCTCCCGGTAGCATTTTTCCAGGGCCCGCGAAATCTGGTCGTGGTCGACGTGATGCAATGACATGACCGCGATGATCGAATCGTACCGTGTGTCCGGTCTGTAGTCGAGGTAATCGGCGTGGACCAGTCGGGTCTCCTTCCTGCCTGTCCGGCTCAGTGGGACGCGCTCGAGCATCCGCACGCTGCTGTCGAGCAGGTCCAGACGCGCGACGAGCGGGAGCCTGGCCACGAGCGCGCCGTCGCCGCAACCGAGATCTAGGACGACGTCCGCTGGCTGAGGGTTTGCGGCCGTGATGCACGCTTCTAGCAGCTTGGAGTGTTGCCGCAGCCCGGGCAGTTGGTAGCCGTCCCGCTCCCAGGCGTCGAAGAACGACTGGCCAGGGAGTTTGGCGGCCACGGCCCAATCCAGTATGGCCCGATCAAGGCTGGGAATGTGACTTGCCACCGCGTCGAGTGTGTCGGCCAGCCGCGCGCGGTTGTATTCCCAGTTCGTCATCGGGCCCCGGGCCCGCCTTGCCACCTCCAAACCGTGCCAGGTGGAGGGCGGGACGTCGAGCCCGTCGTGCATGGCCGCCGCGTGTACGTCCTCCTCCGAGCGGCGTCGCAGTTCGGCGTCCGCACGATCGTTGGCATTGTCAGACACGTTCTCCATAGCCCTTCCTTTGATCGTCAACACACACTGTCGTCATGGGGTTGACCAGCCTGAGTGCCCGCACTCGGGCGGCGCTGGTTACGGCGAGTAAAACCGCCTGTCAGGCCACCGGCGGCATTGCTCATGGACCTACCCTGCGCGCCGGCGCTTCACCTCCTCGGCGAAGGCGATGTCAGCGGCGGTCACTTTGCCGTTTCCAATCGTCTCGAGCACCTGGGCGACTGAGGAGAGCCGCGACTCGATGGCGGCGGAACCGGACTCGAGAATGCTGGGGAGAGCGGCATCCACCGCCGTGAAAGTGAGTCGAAAGATCTTGTTCGCATAGACGGCGGCCGACACTCCATCTTTTTGCAAATCGCCTACCGAAACGTCGGGGTAGGTCGCCGGAATGACGATAACAGGGCAGCCAGGAAGTCGCCACGGTCGAACATAGCCCGCAGCCGCCTACTCTTCCCCTCGATCGTGTTGCGTTCTTCAAGCATCATAATCAGCTCCGTATTAGTGAAAGTGCCGCGGTCGCCTGCAGGCCCCGTCTGCCCTGCCCAATCAGGCGACGCCGTGGATGAACTCGAGCATGCGTTCCAGGGCCGCGGACAACTCCGGTCTCGGGGCGACGAACGACAGCCGGGCATGGTCGGGTTCGCCAAACGCCTCACCGGGCAGCACGGCGACATCTGCCTTGTCGATCAGGGCCTGCGCCAAGTCGCTCATGGTATCGAACCGGCAGGAAGCACTCGCCAGCAGCGGCGCGAATGACGGGAAGGCATAGAAGGTGCCGTCGGGTGGACGGAGACGGACGAGATCCGGCACCGACCCGAGAAACTCGACCATAAGGCTTCGGCTGTCCAGCAGCCTCGCCCGCAACTCTGCCAGACAGTCCTGTAGACCGGTGAGTGCGGCGGTCGCCGCAGCTTGGGCCACCCGGTTCACGTGATTAGTGGTGTGGGACATGATCGCTGTTGCCGTGCGAGCCGTCGGGAGATCCGCGACCAACCACCCCGCCCGCCATCCGGTCATCGCGTGACTCTTCGACACCGAATCGACCACGACGACCCTTGCGCCCGCAGCTCGCAGAACGTCTGCTGGTAGTTGGGTCACAGGGATCCAGGAGAGTTTTAGATACACCTGGTCCACGACGACGGTCACGTTCTTGCGCGCGCACCATCGGCCGATGTCGTCCAGGTCCGAGGCTGTCGGCATCGTCCCGGTCGGGTTGTGTGGCGTGGCCAGCACCAGCATCGCCGCGCCCGACCCCGCGTGTTCGTCGAGTAGTGACGCCGTCGGCACGAAACCGTTCGCGGGATTGGTAACGACGGGCACCGGCCGAGCGCCGGCCAGCCGGACGGCCGCAGCGTAGGTGGGCCAGTTCGGCTCGGGTACCAGAACGCCCGCGCCGCGTTCAAGCAGAGCGAGGAAGGCGAGGGTCAGGGCGTGCTTAGCGCCGTTCGTCGCCACAACCTGCTTGGCGTCTACCGGCTCCGCGGCGCCGGTAGACACCCATGCCGCGACCGCCTCCCGGAAGTGGGGATCACCAGCGACCGGGCCGTAGGTGTGCGCCCACCCGGATCGGACCGCATCGGTGGCGGCCTCCAGCACGTGCTCGGGCGGCGGTCCGCCTACCTCCCCGACGGTAAGGGCTGCGATCGGCCGACCGGCGGCGATCAAATCCCTGATGCGCGCGTTCAGGCTGGAGGTGGCCGACGGGTTCGTGATGCGGGGAGCGGTCATGAGCGCTTCCCCGGCCCGAAACCCGCCAGTACCGCCGGCGCCAGGACAGGCGGCGCCGGGAGGTTGCACTCCGAGGCCATCAGTCGCGGTGCCTCCCAGAGGGCAAACATCATTTGGGCCGGCTGGGTGAACCGAACGTTCCCGTGTGACTGTGCCCGCCGCTCCGTGGCCAGGTCGAAGTACAGACCTCGGCCGGCAGGAGCCGTGCGCAGGACATCGGTGTGGGCCACGACGAAGGAGACCCCTGGGAAGACCTCGAGTCCCTTACGAAGGTCACCGTCATCCGCCGGACGACCCTCGTCGAGGTCGAGCCGGTGCGCTCCCAGGCTGCTGATCGCGTTGACGACGCTGGTCTCACCGTCGTCGATGGCCACCCGGCACAGCTCGCGCCGTGGTGCCAGCAACCTGGTGGTCGTCTCGTGATGGACAAGGACCTGCAACCGGATCGCCGGATCCCTTCGCAACGCCGCGACCACAACCTTAGAGTTGACATCAGTCGACGTCAGCTCCCCGCCGGGCTGGTGCTGGCTGTCTGCCACCGCTGCCTCCTGCGCGGATGCCGCCATCGGTATGCAAGCGCATACCGATCTTAAGCGGCCTTAAGTCTACTTCGCCGTCCGCATCCCTGGAGGTAATGGTCGCCACACACGCGAGGATTCCCTGAATCCGCAGGCTACAGGCACATGGCCGCGACTCCGCCTCACCCGATCGTGCGCATCGGATCACGCTTCCCCATGATCCAAAGTGGGTCCGATCTGGAAAACGCTTGCAGTAATCAAAATTCGATCAAGTTTACGATCATCGATCTGGGCCGCTTGACAGGTTCCGGAGGGTGCGCTGGGAACGAGAGGAACTTGGTCAACATGTCCTATGAGAGCAACGTGTTGATCGGCGACCAGGAGATCAACGAAGACTATTGCGGCACGGACCTGTTGAACCGGCAGGCTGCGAGGATGGTGACGGCGTTGGGAGCGGCCATGACCGGATCGACGGGGCCGAGCCGGTGGCCGCGCTGTCCCGTTCCAGGCCATCTGGTCCGGGTGAGGACCGGCGACAGCGGCTTCTGCCCCCGCGGCGTACGTGGCCGCGATCGGCTCGATCCGGTCGACGGCGTGGGGAAGACCCTGCCGGCAATCTCCCGGAGGCTGGTGGTCCAGAAACGGGTGTGGACGCTGGCCGCCGGGGATACGGGTCATCATCCGCAAGGAGCGGCCGCACCCCCGGCTGCGAGCTGGTCGCCGCCGACGACGACGAGGAGCGTCGCAGTGGACGGAGGACCGTCTGCCGATCGGGCCGGTCAAGGAGTTTCTTGAGCATCACCGGCTGATCGGCTCGTCGCCGAACACGGTCCGGTCGTATGCGCATGCGCCGGTGGGCTGTTGTCGTGCGTCACCTGCTGTCCGGCTCACCATCTGCCGGCGCAGGCAACCAGCGGCGGCGACGCGCCGTTCCCCGGGGAAAGGCCGGGTAACGCGAACGGATCAGTAGGAAGAGCCGCTGATCTCGTCCGCGAGCCGGTGCGCCAGCTCCGGGGTCGCCGCGATCACGCCGGACCATCGGCGGCTGAGGTCGGGGACGATCTCGACCGGGCGGCCGAAGGCGTCGATCACCGCGCCG
>NZ_CDWWXB010000182.1:7058-7542 GCF_977971855.1 Frankia sp. CoWAU3
ATGTCCATGATGCGGTGCGTGTCCGAGCCGGCGTCTGCGAAGGCGTCCGTGGAGCCCTGCGCCACGAGGGCGGCCTCCAGGCAGCTACTGGACAGGATGCGCACCCGCGCGGCCCGGCGGCTCACCCGCAGCCACGCCGCCTCGTTCTTGGCCTGCGGCCGCAGGAGGCTGACCGCGGCGCCGTCGAGTGCGCGCCGGCCTGTTGTCCGGTAGGGCGACGGGAGGCCGACTTTCGCATGCCAGCCGCGGCCGGTGTCCAACCATACGGTGAGGGCCTCGGTCGCCCTGCCGTCGACGGCGACCACGCCGGAGAAGGCCGACAACGGCACCTCCGCGACCGCGTTGGCGGTGCCGTCGACCGGATCGACCACGAGCGTGACCGCCGAACCGTTGTCGATTACACCGATCTCCTCGCTGATCAGGTTGACCCGCTGGGCGTTCACCCAGGGCCGCGCAGAGATCACTCTACGTTGTGATCGGTGAC
>NZ_CDWWXB010000183.1:0-625 GCF_977971855.1 Frankia sp. CoWAU3
TCGGCGACCTCGTGCGCGATCTCCCGCTGACGATCAACGCCTGTCTGATCGTCATCCTTGAGGTGCGAGATCCGGCAGTAGATCGCGGCAGGCTCACCCGCCCACGGGCGCCGCTGATCCTCCCCGCTACCGCCCCCGGCCCGCCGCGCACGTAGCCGAGCACGGACCGCCCGCGCACGCTCCTTGTCCAACCCATGATCGCTCATGAGCCGTAGTGTATGAACATGGTTCGGTTCTGACCGTCGATCAGGGGCGCGGGTCGGAGCGGGAGACCCGCGGGCGGGGGAGTCGCCAGCGCCGCGGCAGTAGCGCGCGCTGCGCGGCGTAGGCCCGCACCCGCACCCGGGAGTCCGGGTACTTCTCCGCGACGCGCCGGCTCACCTGCCAGGAGAGCAGGATCGAGTCGATGACGACCGCGACGATCCCGAGCAGCATCAGCAGGGTCGCGGCCAGCCTGATCGATGCGTTCGGGACCAGTCCGCCGACGAAGTAGACGACGGCGATTGGCAAGAAGAACGATCCGACGTTGATCCGCGTGTCCACGAAGTCGCGGGTCAGTACGCGCTCGGGCGCGCGTTCACGCGCTGGCAGCCGGCTGACGTCGCCGGACATCATCGCCGCGCGG
>NZ_CDWWXB010000183.1:939-7540 GCF_977971855.1 Frankia sp. CoWAU3
CCGCGCGGCCCGCGCCTCCTGCTTGTTCGCCGGGACGCCGAGCGCACCACCGGGCTTCGTACGGGCGGCTCGCGCCTCCGCCCGGCGGGGCGTGGGCCGGCCCTTGGCCGCCGTGCGCCGCGGATCGACGACCTTCTCCTGCTCGACCCTCTCCACCTGCTCGGCGATCGGGTCCCCGGGGCCGGGGCCGGGGCCGGCATCGGAGCCGGCGGAGCTGCGTCGTTTCAGCAGAGCCATCAGGGCAGCGCCAACATCTGGTCGAGAGCCTTCCGGGCATAGGTGGCCACGTCCGGGTCGACGGTGATGCGGTTCACCGTCTCACCCCGTACGAGGGACTCCAGCGCCCACACGAGGTGGGGCATGTCGATCCGGTTCATGGTGGAGCAGAAACACACCGTACGGTCCAGGAAGACGACGGTCTTGTCAGGGTGCCTCGTCGCCAGCCGCTGCACCAGGTTCAGTTCGGTACCGATCGCGAACGCCGATCCGGCGGGAGCGGCAGCGACGACCGAGATGATGTACTCGGTCGAGCCGACGAGGTCGGCCGCGGTGACGACCTCCCGCCGGCACTCGGGGTGGGCGAGCACCGTCACCCCGGGGATCCGGCGGCGGACCTCGTCGACGCTGTCGCGGGTGAACCGGCCGTGCACCGAGCAGTGACCCCGCCAGAGGATCATCTTCGCCGCGCGCAGTTGCCGGCGGGGCAGTCCTCCCGAGGGCTTGCGGGGGTCGTAAACGACGCAGTCCTGCTCGCTCATCCCCAGTTCACCGATGGCGGTGTTGCGGCCGAGGTGCTGGTCCGGCAGGAAGAGCACCCGGGCACCCCCGCGCTCGCCGAAGGCCCACTCCAGCGCGCGCCTGGCGTTCGACGAGGTGCAGATCGTCCCGTCGTGGCGCCCGGTGAACGCCTTGATCGCGGCCGAGGAGTTCATGTAGCTCACCGGAACGGTATCGGCGGCGACTCCCGCATCGAGCAGATCGTCCCAGGCCTGCTCGACCTGCTCGGCGGTGGCCATGTCCGCCATCGAGCAGCCGGCGGCGAGGTCCGGCAGGATCACCTGCTGGTGCGCGCCGGTGAGGATGTCGGCGCTTTCCGCCATGAAGTGCACGCCGCAGAAGACGATCGCCTCGGCCTGCGGCCGCGCGGCGGCCTGCTGGGCCAGCTTGAACGAGTCGCCGGTCACGTCGGCGAAGGCGATGACCTCGTCGCGCTGGTAGTGGTGCCCGAGGATGAACGCCCGATCACCCAGTGCCCGCTTCGCCGCCGCGGCGCGGGTTGTGAGGGCCGGATCGGCCGCTGGGGGGAGTTCACCCGGACAGTCCACGCCACGCTCGCTGGCCGGGTCAGCCTGGCGGCCGAGTAGCAGCAGGGCCAGCGGTGATGGAGCCACACCGACCCGGCCGAGGGCCGGGTCGCGAGCAGGGATAGGGCCGCGCCGCAGGGTCGGGTTGGTGGTCATGGCGCTCCTCCGGTCGACCGGCCCTCGGCCTGGCCGCCTCGTCGTCCGCGGCGGCCGACCGAACGATCCCGCCGGACCCGTCCACGAATGGTCGATGAGACTCTAACTCCCGGCGCCATCGTATGCCGAGCTCTTCGTGGTCAGCTGGCGGCCAGACGAAGGTCACTAACGTGAACGGGAGTGACCACCGTCTCCAGGCATGGTCGGGATCTCGACGTGGTTGACCCGCGCCGACGTCGCTACCATAGGAAGCGGATCCCGGCCGACGGTGTTGGGCATGGATGTCGGCACAGTGGCAGTGCCGTGCCCGGGGGTGCGCGCCGGATGGTCGGCGGCGCCCTGCGTACAAGTCAACCGGAACTAGTGGCCTGGCTTGCCAGGCACGTCCACCAAGGGCAGGAGTAGTCCCTATGACCGTTCAGGACACCACGGCACCCGCGACGCAGTCCTCGAGCGTCGTCCTCACCGACACCGCCGCAGGCAAGGTGAAGACCCTGCTCGAGCAGGAGGGTCGGGATGACCTCAAGCTGCGTATCGCGGTGCAGCCCGGAGGCTGCTCGGGCATGCGCTACCAGCTGTTCTTTGACGAGCGCTCCCTCGACGGCGACACCGTCATCGATTTCTCCGGTGTCAAGGTGGCGGTGGACCGGATGAGTGCCCCGTACCTCGGCGGGGCGACGATCGACTTCGTCGACACGATCGAGAAGCAGGGTTTCACTATCGATAACCCGAATGCCCAGGGTTCCTGCGCCTGCGGCGACTCGTTCCACTGATGCGCTGAGCACCGGGCCGTCCCTCCTGCTCGCGTCTCGACGCGAGCCCCGGGTGCGGTTCGGTGACCGGTTGATCGGACTGGTACGTCCGGGAGAGCCTGGTCCGGCCCTTGTTCGTCGGACCGGGCTCTCCCGTATGTGCTGCGTCGGTATCCGCTTGCGCCGGTATCCGTCGTTTCCCTTGCCGGCGGGCCGCCGGAATCACGGGACTCCGCGATCTGACGCCTCGTAATTCTGACGCCTCCGTGATGACGCGCGTGAACCAGCGCGAGCCGGTGGTTCCGGGCTTCGGGGCAGGCCGGTAAGCTCCTTGATCGTGCGTATCGCCGTGACTGGTTCCATCGCCTCCGACCACCTCATGCGCTTTCCTGGAAGGTTCGCCGAGCAGTTGCTCGCCGACCAGCTTGAGCGGGTCTCGCTGTCCTTTCTCGTCGACGAGCTCGTGATCCGGCGGGGCGGAGTGGCGGCCAACATCGCCTTCGGCCTGGGCCGACTGGGCCTGCGCCCGATCCTCGTCGGCGCGGTCGGCGAGGACTTCGCCGACTACCGCTCCTGGCTCGACCGGCACGGCGTGGACACCGCCTCCGTGCGGGTCAGTGAGATCGCGCACACCGCGCGGTTCGTCTGCACCACCGACGAGGACCTCAACCAGATCGCGTCCTTCTACCCGGGTGCGATGAGTGAGGCCGCCGACATCGAGTTGAGGCCGATCGCCGAGCGGTTCGGCGGCCTGGACATGGTGATCGTCAGCCCCAACGACCCCGGGGCGATGCTGCGCCACAGCGCGGAGTGCCGGCAGCGGGGATATCCGTTCGCGGCGGACATCTCCCAGCAGCTCGCGATCATGGAGGGCCCGCAGATCCGCGAGCTCGTCGTCGGTGCGGCCTACCTGTTCTGTAACGAGTACGAGAAGGCGCTGCTCGCCAGCAAGACCGGCTGGTCGGACGAGGAGATCCTGGCCAGGGTCGGTGTCCGGGTGACCACGCACGGCAAGGACGGTGCGGTCATCGAGGCCCCGGAGAGCGACCCCATCCGGGTCCCGGTCGTTCCCGCCCGCGCCACCCCGGATCCCACCGGAGTCGGGGACGCCTTCCGGGCCGGGTTCTTCGCCGGCCGGTCCTGGGACCTCTCGCTCGAACGCTCCGCCCAGGTCGGCTCCCTCCTCGCCACCCTGGTCCTGGAGACGATCGGCACCCAGGAGTACACGGTGGAGCCCTCGGAGGTGCTTAAGCGTCTCACCGAGGCCTACGGTTCCGACGCCGCCGCCGAGATCGCCGAGCATCTGCCGGCAATCTGAGCCGGCGGGTTATACAAGCCGCCGGATAACGAACGCCTCCCCGCCTTCCGGAAGCGGGGAGACGTCCACCAGCTCCTGACCCCGCAGTCGGCACCAGGCCACGACGTCCGCGCCGGCGGCGGGGTCGTCGGCCCAGAGCGTGATGGTGCCGGTCACCGGAATCCCGCCGAAGGCGCGGGCCAGATCGATGATTGGCAACGGGCAGCGTCGTCCCCGCGAGTCGACCGTGTGCGGCTGGTCCGTCATCGGATTGTCGGCATCAAAGCCCGGCGGCGCCCAGCCGGTCCCGCACGGCGCGTACGGCTGCGGGCAGCGCCGTCAGCAGGGCGTCGAGATCGGCCTGGGTCGACTCGCGGCCGAAGGATATCCGCAGGTTGCCGTGTGTCAACGCGCCCATGGCGACCAGGACATGGCTCGGGATCAGGGTGTCGGATGTGCAGCTCGACCCGGAGCTCACGGCGATTCCGGCCCGGTCGAGCTCGGTCAGCAGCGCCTCGCCCTCGACGTAGAGGCAGGAGAACGCGCTGATGTGCGGAACCGTCGCCGCCCGGTCCGGATCGCCGAGTAGTTCCACGCCGTTGACGAGTTCGGGCAGCCGGCGGCGCAGTTCGGCCACGTAGCCGGCGAGCCGGGGCGCCTCCGCGGCGAGTTCACCCGCCCGGGCGCTCAGCGCCGTGGCGGCGGCGACGACGGCGGGGACGTTCGGATAGCCCGCAACCCGACCGCCCTCCCGCTCGTCAACGGGACCGGGACTGCGCCAGCGGGTCCCGGTGCGCACCGCGAGAACGCCCACCCCGGGTGGTCCGCCGAACTTGTGGGCACTCGCGGTGAGCAGATCCACCCCGAGGTCGGCCAGGTCGACGGGGATGTGGCCGACTGTCACGGCGGCGTCGGTGTGCAGTGGCACCCCGGCGGCGCGCATCCGTTCGGCGACCTCGGCGACCGGCTGGATGGTCCCGACTTCGTGGTTGGCGTGCTGGAGGCTGGCGACGGCGGTACCGGCGACGGGGGTGAAGTCGACGGGGTCGACCCGGCCGAGATGATCCACACCAATCCTGGCGACCCGTCCACCGGCCTGTTCGTACCGCTGCGCGGCGTGCAGGACGCTGGAGTGCTCGACCGCGCTGACCATGACGACGTCACCCGCACGCCGCCGGGCCGCCGCCGTGCCCAACAGGGCCAGGTGCGCCGCCGCCGACCCGCTCGCGGGAAAACTGATCTCGTCCGGCCGGGCCCCGAGCACGCCCGCGACGGTCTCGCGGGCCGCGTCGAGCAGCATGCGCGCCCGGCGGCCCTCCCGATACAACCGTGCCGGGTCGGCCCAACCATCCTGAAGAGCCATTAGCAGAGCCTCGCGCGCGGCAGGGTGCAGCGGCGTGGTCGACGCGTGGTCGAGATAGGCCGGCACCTGTGAAACGGTACGCCGTGAACGGCCGGGAGGGGCGTGCGTCACAGGCGCTGACGGGGGCCTTAGGCGAGAAGGTTCGCGGCTGCTGGGATACGCTGCTGCCGCACCATCTACAGCGTGTCGAAGACAGCATGTCGTCCGGTTGGATCGGCGGGGCGACATGGCGTTTCCAGGGGGTCTCGCGCGCGGGGACGAACGCTGTCCGCCCCGCGGCCGCGGCCCGCTCGTCGTGGGAGGCAGGACCTGGTGAGGAGATCCTTCGGTCGGACCCGGCCGTCGCTCGCGGATGTCGAGGACACGCCGACGACACCGGCTGACTCCGACACACGCGCAGCTGCGGTGTCCGCGGTCGGCGTGCACGGGACGCGGCACATCCGGCCGCTTCGGCGTGTCCTGCGTCTCGGTGCCGTGCTCGCTGTCGTGGGGATCATGGCGACCGCCTGCGACAGGCCTACATTCGGTTATCCCAAGGGCGTGACGAACCAGACGCCGCGCCTTCTCAACATCTGGCAGGGTTCGGCGATCGCCGCGCTCGCCGTCGGTGTGCTCGTCTGGGGAATGATCTTTTACGCGATCATCGCCTTCCGGAAACGCAGCGACGTGCTTCCCCGCCAGGTGCGCTACAATCTGCCAGTCGAGGTTCTCTACACCGTCGTGCCGGTGGTGATCGTGGCCGGGCTGTTCTTCTACACGGCCCGGGACGAGAGCGAGGTCACCAAGCTCTCGCCGAAGCCAGACGTCACCGTTGACGTGATCGCCTTCCGATGGAACTGGCAGTTCAAGTACCTCGACACCGGCTCCGGCCGGCAGGGTGCCAACCCGATCGAGGTCACCGGTCGCCCCGGTGAACCGGCGGTGCTCGTGCTGCCGCAGAACCGCTCGATCCGTTTCGTGGAGAGCTCGCCGGACGTCATCCACTCGTTCTGGGTGCCGGAGTTCCTGTTCAAGCGGGACGTCATCCCCGGCCGGGTGAACCAGTTTGAACTGACCATCACGAAGACCGGCACCTTCATCGGTCGATGCGCCGAACTGTGCGGGACGGACCACGACCGGATGAACTTCTACGTGAAGGTCGTGCCGCAGGCCGAGTACGACACGTTCATCGCGGACCGGGAGAACGTGGCGATCTCGGCGGCGCCGGCCGCGTCAACGACCGGGACCGCCGCCACCACCGCAACCACCGGGAGTGGACAGTGACCCTCGTACAAGAAGCGGGTGTCGGCCACGCCGACTCCCCGGACTCCCACATCCCCCGGCGGACGAACCTGCTCGGCTATCTGCGGACGACGTCCCACAAGGACATCGCCGTCATGTACTTCGTCACGTCGTTCGTGTTCTTCCTCTTCGCCGGTGTCCTGGCCATCATGATGCGGGCGGAACTCGCCCGCCCGGGGCTGCAGTACTTCTCCAACGAGCAGTACAACCAGTTTTTCACGATGCACGGCACGCTGATGCTGCTCATGTTCGCGACCCCGATCGCGTTCGCGTTCGCGAACTTCCTCGTGCCGCTGCAGATCGGCGCGCCGGACGTGGCGTTCCCGCGGCTGAACGCGCTGTCCTACTGGTTCTTCCTGTTCGGCAGCCTGACGGTGATCCTCGGGTTCCTGACCCCGAACGGCGCCGCGTCCTTCGGCTGGTTCGCCTACTCGCCGCTGAACAACGA
>NZ_CDWWXB010000184.1:0-5595 GCF_977971855.1 Frankia sp. CoWAU3
ACTTACGATACGGCGGATGTGCGAACACCGCTGCTCGCAACGGCGTCCAGAACGACGGCGCGCTGTTGTGCCGGGCCGACGCTGATCCGTACGCAGTCGGCCATACCCGGTGCAGTCAGGTGCCGTACGAAGACTCCGAGGGCCCTCAGACTGTTCGTGAGATGCTCGGCCACAGCCGGGGCGACCAGCCGCACCGTCACGAAGTTCGTATGGCTGGGCAGCACGGTGAAACCCAGTTCGCTCAGGGCCGTTGTGTAATGCACCCGTCCGGCGGCGGTCTCCTTGAGAATCCGGGTGAGGTGCTCTTCGGCGGCGAGCGCGGCGAGCGCAGCGGCCTCAGCCACCCGACCCACCACATAGTGCTCGGCTCCGTCCCCCAGGGTACGGATCAGCTGAGGATTGCCAACCGCGTAACCGATGCGCAGCCCGGCCAGTGCGTACGCTTTGGAGAATGTCCGCAGCCACAGCATGCGACGGACTGTCACATCTTTGGCGGCCAAGCGGGAGGCGGGGTCCTGGTACTCCGCATACGCGCCGTCCACGACCATCAGGGTGCGGTCTGGCAGCGCGTCCGCCATAGCCAACAAAGCCATTCCGCCCTGCAAGGCACCTGAGGGGTTGTCAGGGTCGGCGATGTAGACAACGTCGGCTCTGGTCCGGTGCGCGCACCTCACCAGCTCCCGCGGATCCGGCGCGGCCGACAGGTACGGCACCAAGTGAACGTCCGCTCCTGAGGCTCGGGCGAAGTAGCCGAAGGTCGGATAGGTGGCCTCGCTGGTCACGGCAGTACGACCAAGGCCCAGAAAGGCGCGGCTGATCTCGCCGAGCAGTCCGTCGGCGCCGGAGCCGACCCGGATGCCGTCCCGCGAAACCCGGAGCAGGCTGGCCAGCCGCTCGCGCAACGCGAAGTGGTCGCAGTCGGGGTAGCGGTGGGCCTCTGCCGCCGCGGCGGCGACGGACTGAACCACCTCGGAGGCAGGCCCGAACTCGTTCTCGTTGGTGCTCAGTCGTTCACGAGCCCGGCGGCCGATAGCACGCTCTGTCATCTCTAGGGAAGGAAACGGATTCTCCACCGTCCGCGCTCACCCGCTCCGGTCCGCTGCCCGGTCCGGGGCTGCCGCGCTGCCGATGTCGCCCAGGTCAAGACATTCAGCGAGATACTCGTTGTAGCGACGCATGGCGAGCATGCGCAGCGCCCCACCGATGATCATCTCGATGCCCGCATCAGGCTCCGCGGCCACGATGGGCAGAATAACGCCATCCAGCCACTCAGGCCCGTGCTCTGCGTCCCCTTCTATATGACTGTAGAAGAACTCGAAATCCTTTTCCCCGCTATATCCGTGCCGTTCCAGGCCTTTGACGACCGCAGCATCGCGATCCACGTCGAACAACTCAGGCATGGCAAGGCTACCGAGCGCCTTGAAGTAGTGCATGCGGTTGCAGGCGAGCAGGAAGTACAAATTGTGGCCCGCGTAGGGCCGCCAGTCCTCCCACGGCGGAACGACCGGGAGCGAGAGGGCTAGAAAGCGCAAGCTCCGGGTGAACTGAAGAGTGTGCGCGTTGCGTTGCGTGCCCTCACCGCACTCGTCCCACATGTGATGGCCGATCTCGTTCTTAACCGTCTCCATAAAGTGCGGCTGAGCCAGTACGAGTGCGTCGTAGAAGCGGTAGTTGAGATAGCCGTCGGCCTGGATGAAGCGAGCGAGTTGGTCCAGAGAAGCCCACTCGGCCAGACAAATTTCGACCGCACGATCCAGTGCGTTGCGTTCTTTGGCTTCCGTAAGGAACCAGTTCCGGACGAACTCCGCCCGGGTGGCGTCCGCGAGGGGCGGGAGCCGATCGGTGATCTGTTCGATGTCGGCGCGCAGCACTGCGTCCTCGTAGATCCAGCGAAACGCGTTGAACCAGGCGCTGCGCTCGTGGGCGGCCGTGCCAAGCGGGTGGCCGAGCAACGTCTCGTAGACCGTATACGCGCTGCGGTGCACATCGAGCAGGGAATCCTGGTCGCCTTCCCGCAGGCCGAGGTCGAGGTGCTCGCGGAGTGCGGCCAGCAAGGAGCGGTGGTTCTCGCGTAGGTCCAGGGGTTCCACCGGGCCGCGCAGGCTCTCGTTCAGCAAGCTTTCCACCGAACCCTGTGGGGCTTCCCCGGCCATGCGCATTACCCCGGCACGGGGCGGGATGCGTTCCAAGGACAGATCTTCGATCACGGCATTCCTCTCTTGTTTCCCAGGTGTCTTAAGTCGTCGTGGACGCCGCGTCGTCGAGGCGTACGGGCATACGCAGCGTGGCGAGCAGTTCGTAGAGGCTCAGGCCCAGCTCCGCCCCGGCATCCTGAGCGGTCCGCGGTAAGCCGCGGCTGTCCGGCTCGGCTCCGATGAAGGTCATCCAGGCGCCGGGGCGCGAGTCCCTTGCATCAGTCACGTCAAACTGGGTGCAGTCCATGCCAGGCCTGCCCACCATCGGACAGCATTGTCCGTTCAACCGCCCTGTGAACCCCGAGGCGGCCCCGGACAAACCCCGCGAGAAGCCGATGGCCACGGAGGCGACGCGGCGGCCGGGCACGACGGCGGCGGTACGGTCGTAGCCGAGCCCCTCCTGACGGGTGATCGTAATGACCTCGAGCACCCGGGCCCGTACGGTGATGGCCGGGCGCAGCCTATGCAGACCAGACCCATTCCAACCGGGCAGGTCTTGGCTGCCCGGGACGAGCAGTCCGTAGAGCCCAATGCCGGGTCGTATCCAGTCGGTGCCGTGCAGCGCTGTCGGGTGCAGTAGCCCGTGGGTCGCGGCGAGACTGGCGTCGATGTCCGCGCCCAGCGCTGCACGCGCCCTGCCCAGCCGGGACCGGAACGTCGCGGCCTGCTCAGCGGTCTCCTGTGCATCGTGGCCTGAGCTGGATAAGTGGGCGAAGAACCCTGTCACGTCGACGGCGGGGCGGGCCTGCCGCAGTCTGTCGAGCACGGTGTCGAAGTCCCGCTCCTCGCGCGGCCCAAAACGGTTGAAGCCGACGTTGGCCCGGAGCCACACGGTGGCAGGTACGCCGAGGCGTCGTGCCACGGCAAGGTGACGTTCCGCGTGCCCCGCCGTGGCGACGGAGGGCGTCAGCCGGAGCCGGGCACATGCCTCCGCGTTCTCGGCGACGTCGACGTCCATGACGAGAATCGGCGCGGCAATACCGTGCTCCCGTAATTCGACGCCTTCGGCGACGGTGTCCACGGCCAACGCATCGACGCCGGACGCGATCAGCAGCTCGCTGACGACAGGTGCTCCGAGACCGTACGCGTCGCCTTTGACAACGGCCATGATTCGCTGGCCGGCCGCGACCGAACGCAGGACGGCCACGTTATGGCGTACCGCCTCGGCAGCGACAATCTTCTCCAGCCGCTCTGCGGCCAGCCGAGCCGGAGACATGCGTATCGCGGTCTCGCTCATGCGGGATCCAGGTCCGGATAGTGGACGCGCTCGCCCTGCCAGTTAACAAGCTCCAGCACCCGGAAACCGTTGTCGTCGACAGTGTGCCGGGGGTAGCACTCCGTGGAGTCAATCTCCACCAGAGGCACGGTGTATTTGCCTGTGGCGTGCGGCAGTACGTACTCGGGGACGGCCGGGTTGGAAATGTGCCGCTTCAGCGATCGAACGAGTTCCACCCCGCGTTGGACCGGGACACGGAAGCATTCCGCCTCCGGACTGTGCGGCATAAAGTGGTAAAGGTAGCCGGCGTGGACACCCCGCTGATACAGCCCCATACACAACCGGCGTAGGATGACTTGATCGTCGTTGACTCCCGCCAGCAATGGGACGTTGGCAAACACGATGGGCACGGCTTCGTGTAGCCGCTGGACCGCAGTATCGAACTCGGGACTGAGCTCGTGGGGATGCGTGATGTGCAGGCCAACTGCGATCACACCATGACGGGCCAGCACCAGGGTGAGTTCAGAGTCGACGCGGTAGGGGTTGAACGTCAGCGCACGGGTGTGTATGCGCAGTATCAGATCCGGACGGGCTTCTCTCGCCTCGCCCAACACGCCGTCTATCTGCTCGTTGCTGTGCATGAGCGGCTCGCCACCGCTCAAAATAACCTCCTCGACCTGCGGGTGCGATCGAAGGTAGGACAGCGTGGCTTGCCAATGGCTGCGGTCGAAGCTCTCCTTGGACGATTCCTTATCGAGCGTGCGCAGCGCCTCATAACAGAACTGACAATAGGCATGACAGACATTCGCGTAGCGCACGATCAGGCGATTGTCGTACTTGTGTTGCGCAATGGGTGTCACCATCTCATGCGCGAGCTCCCAGTTCTCGGTCTTCCCATCGTACCGGTATGGATCTTCGCCGCTGTCGTCGCCCAGCGGGGCGACCTGCCTCCACAGCGGATCCTCTGGGAGCGGTACGCCGCTATCTGGATCCTTGCCGATAAGACTCAAGTAGTACGGCGTCACCTGAAACCGCTTGCTGCCGTTATGGCGCTCGATGCGCTCCAGTAACTCCCGGTCGCACCGCGGGAAGTATTGCTCGAACTGCCTTGCTGTCCGTACCGCGTTGCGTTGCTGCCACATCCAGTCGGTCCAGGCGTCGCTGGCGGTGTTCTGCATAATGAGCCTTTCCCTGTAAGGATCGGTTGCGGCGAGTAGCCACAGCGGCGTGGGGCTGTGGTGGTCGTCAGGTGGTGCGACGGTGCTCGATCAGGGGTCTAGTACTACAGCGACACCTCTCGGCGTGTCGGCGGCGACACGCCGAGATGGCGCTCGACCGAGACTGAAGATCCATCACAAAGACGCAGGTCGCGGCGCTGGCGCATCTGTTGATCACAGCACCTGTTGCTGTAGTACTAGCGTGACGTTGCGCAGGGCGCGGAAAGTCATCGTGAGCAGGGCGTTCGCGCGTTCACCGACGGCCCGTGGCGCGGTGTGGACCTGGTTGTGCTTCTTGTGGTTGTCGGAGAGAGTCTCGTTCTTGGGCTTCTTGTACGGCACGGCTACCTGGTCCTGTAACCCCTCGTAGCCGAGATCGATGAGGACCTCGCCGCCGTCGGCAACCCACGCGGCCAGGACGGGCAGCGCGCGGAAGCGCGCAGCGCGGCGGTGTCGTGCTCCCCGGCCGAGGCGGACGTCGCAGACCCACAGCGGCCAGCCGTCGTCCGGGGCGGAGACAACCTGAGTGTTGCCGCCGTGGTCGTGAACCTCGGCGGACCACCAGAGACCGACGCCGCGGGTAGGGCCGGGGGCCGGCGACCGGCCGGTCTCGATCATCGAGCCATCGACGAGGACGTGGCCGTAGCTGGCGGCCTTCGCCGCGAGTACTGTAGTGCGCGCAGGTCGGGGTTTGCCAGACCAGCACCGCGACGCCCTCGTGCGGGCAGCGGTAGCCCACGGACCCGCCGATGCGGGGTGTCCGTGGTCAGGTGTTTCACCGGCGTGCCGTCGCAGAACCAGCGCAGCACGAACACGGTTTGTTCCCAGCAGGTGAGCGCGCGGGCACCCTTACGGGTACCGCGCCGCTCCCGCTCCGCGGCCAGCAGCGGGGCCAGGCGCAGGACGGTGCGCTCGCCGAGGGGCAGCTCGGCGGCATATGTGACACTCATAGGAGGCGCGGGGCCTC
>NZ_CDWWXB010000184.1:5948-7525 GCF_977971855.1 Frankia sp. CoWAU3
GAGGCCCCGCGTTTCGCCTTCCACTGCCCCACGACCGCCCTCATCCAGCACGACCCGCAACCATGGCAGAAGGTAGCTGGCCGTTACCGAGAATGGCTCAATGGCGTCGCTGGACATCCTGCTCTCCTCTGGATATGGGTTGAGGGGGGCGGCGCGGTCAGGCCACGGCAAGTGCGGAGGTGACCCGAACACCGATGATCATCTGGCGTACTGCTTCCGCGGCCCGTGCCCGCAGTTCGGACATAGACTCCACCGAGTAAAAGGCCGCGTGCGGACTGAGCAATGCCTGTCCGTGGCTGCGCAGCCATTGAGGAATCTCCGGCTCTCCCTCAACCACGTCCAGGCCGACGCAGCCCGGCCGCTCCTCGGCAAGGGCGTCGCGGAGGGCGGAGATGTCGATCAGCGCGCCCCGCGCCGTGTTGATCAGGATCGATCCTCGCTTCATCCGGTGCAACCGCTCCGCGTCGAGCAGATGGCGGGTCTCCGGGGTAAGGGGCACATGCAGGCTTACAGCATCGGATTCCTGGAGCAGTTCATCTAGATCATGCCGGCGCTCGACATTGAGGGCCTTCTCAATGCCGGGGTGGTTGTACGGGTCGTGGAAGGCTACCCGCATGCCGAATGCCGTCGCCCGTCGCGCCACCGCGAGCCCGATGCGGCCTAGTCCGACGACTCCCCACGCCATTCCCCTCAGTCGGCGTGCAGCGCCGATCGCACGCCAGTCCCACTTGCTTTCGCGCACATGCTCCTGCAGGCTCTGCAGCCGACGTGCCAGGTTGAGGAAGAGCGCTAGGGTGTGATCGGCGACCTCCTCAGTACCATAATGGGGGACGTGGTACACCGGAATGCCGTTAGCCCGGGCCGCGTCGGTGTCGATATGGTCGTATCCGACGCTCGCACACACGACAGCGCGGCAGGTCTTGTTTCGCTCGAAGAAGGCTGTGTCCAAGGAAACGCGATGCCAGAGAATGATGTATTCAGCGTCGAGATCGTATAGCCGATAACGCTCTTCGTCTGCGAGAATCAATGGACGAACCAGACCCTCTGGCGCGATGATCCGCTGTTCCAGTTCAACTGTGTCGACGTATCCCGCGCCGGGAGCGTCGACAACGACGACGGACGGATTGACTCGGTACATGGGCTTGGTTCCCGTAGCCGCGCTGGTGCCGATCACGTGACTCCATTCCGTGTGTGCCATGCATCGTCCGCCTCGCTCGGGATGATGTCGCAGTCGAGGACGGGGATACCCAGTGTTCCAGCGAGTCTCACGTCAGCAGAAATTCTGTTTTTCGCAGCATCGAATATATCCCGATATTCGAAAACGAGAATCTCCGGATTACGTCACCACGCTAGCATGAGATCTCGCAAGGTGTGTGACATTTTGCGCGTATCAATGCGTTAATCTTAAGAGGTGCCACCACTGGGTGTCAACCCCAGGGTGAATTCAACCGGTCGTCGCAACACCTCGATCCGGAGGTGCGTGAGTAAACATTCACCTGCTTTATCGATCTTGCTGTGGGTGACGGTTCACGGGCATGGCTGTGGGCCGCGCCGGGCGGGGTGGTTGGGGTCAGGTG
>NZ_CDWWXB010000185.1:0-7155 GCF_977971855.1 Frankia sp. CoWAU3
GTCGCCCAGGGCACCCCGAATCACCCCACAGCACGTCTACAAAACATCACCGATCACAACGTAGCGTAATCTCTGCGCGGCCCTGGGGGTATGCCCGGCGCCAATGAGACGCATGATCATGAATACGGCGTCTACCCAGCCGGCCCCGTGCGCCTACCTGCCAAGATGCTCCCGAACATGCATTTTTTATTTCATTACAATTCCATAGCCACGGGCAGGCAGGACGGATGGGAGCGGCGGACCGCTGGCCAAGCGGAAGCACGGGTCGTCGGACTCGTTCCTCGGCGGGACGCACGGGATGGGTGCGATTTGGCAGACTGGCAGGATGGCCCGCCCGCTCGTCGTCAAGGTCACCGCCGGGACGGATGCGCCGGAACGGTGTTCCCAGGCGTTCACGGTCGCGGCCGTCGCCGTCGCAGCCGGTACGGACGTCTCGCTCTGGCTTACCGGGGAGTCCGCCTGGTTCGCGCTGCCCGGCCGGGCGGAGGAGTTCAGCCTGCCGGAGGCGGCGCCGTTGCCCGATCTGCTCGCCGCCGTCCTCGCCGGGGGTCGCGTCACCCTGTGCACCCAGTGTGCGGCCCGGCGCTCCATCGGCCCGGACGACGTCCTGCCCGGCGTCCGCATCGCCGGTGCCGCCGCGTTCGTCGACGAGGTTCTCGCGGACGGCGTGCAGGCCCTCGTCTACTGAGGAGCGCCCGGCCTGGACGCAACGGCCTGGACGCAACGGCCTGGACGCAACGGGGACGCGTGAATCGCCGGGAAGCACCGCGTCCTCCTCGGGACCGGGTCTCATCCCGGCTTCGTGGCCGAGCCGGCGTCGGCGGCCAGCTTGGCCCGCCACGCCTTCTCCCGCTCGATGGCGGAGGCGAATCCCAGCGCTATCGCCGGGTCAAAGTTCTCGTCGGCGTAGGAGCCGACGCAGCCAAGGATGCGGTCGATCTCCTCCGCGGTGACCGCCAGCAGCGGGACCTGCCCGGTGAGGAAGATGTCACCGACCCGGTCGATGGAGAAGTGCACCCCGTAGGTCTTCGCGTTGCGGCCGAGCAGGAATCCGTAGGTGCCCGCCGCGTTCTCCGCCGGGGCGCGCATAAAAAACGCCTCGACGAGCAGGGTGTGGTCCTGCACGACGAGCCACGTCATCGTGCGCAGCTTGTGCTCGCCCTCCAGCGTGACGAGGAACGAGCCGGTGTCGACATGGTCGTAGGCGAGACCGAGATCCCTGAGCGTGTCATCGATCACCACGTCGAGCCGGTTGCGTTCCGCTGCGTCGATGGGCGCCGTCATGGCTGGGGCCTCCCCAGTAGCTGGTAGACGATGCTGGTTCCGGCGGAGATCCTCTCTCAGACGGCGACGGCGGTGGGGCTCAGCGCGTGCCGGTAGCTGCGCAGCACGCCATGGGCCGTGGCCGACCAGCCGAACCCACCGGCCCAGGCCACCGCTCCGGCGGAGAGCCGGGCCCGCCATCGTGGTTGGCGCAGCAGCCGGTCCAGCGCGTCGGCATAGACGGCGGGGGTCCGACCGGCGACGAGCAGCCCGGAGACACCGTCGGCGACCGCGGTGCGCAGGCCCCCGACCGCCGCGGCGACCACCGGGGTGCCGCAGGCCTGGGCCTCGAGCGCGACGAGGCCGAAGCTCTCGCTGTGACTGGGGACGACGACGGCGGTGGCCGCGCGGTACCAGTGGACGAGCTCCTGCTGCGGGGCCGGCGGTTGGAAGCGGACGCGATCGGAGATCCCGAGATACGCCGCGAGTTTGACCAGGGCGTCGGGTTGTTCCAGACCGGATCCGCTGGGGCCGCCGACCACGGCGACGGTGAGCCGCGAGCGGCGGGCGGGATCGCGCCGCAGTAGTTCCGCGGCGGCGTGCAGCAGCAGATCGGGCGCCTTGAGCGGTTGGATCCGACCGACGAACAACAGCAGGTCGTCGGCGGGATCCACGCCGACGCGGGCCCGGGACTGCGCCATGTCACCTGGCCGGAAGACCTCCAGGTCGACGCCGGGCGCGACGACGTCGACCCGGTCCGACGCCGCGTCGTACAGATCGATCAGGTGCCGGTACTCGTCCGGCGTGGAGGCGAGCAGTCGGGTGGCCCCCCCGATGACCTCCTGTTCGCCGAGTAGCCGGCCAAGCGGCTCCGGGCGGTCTCCGGCGGCCAGCGCGCCGTTCTTGATCTTCGCCAGCGTATGGGAGGTGTGCACGAGGGGGACACCCCATCGTTGTGCCACCGCGAGACCGACCTGGCCCGACAGCCAGTAGTGCGAGTGGATCACATCGAACCACCCTGGTTCGTGCCCGGCCTCGGCGCGCAGCAGAGCCGCGGTGAACGCACACAGCCAGGCGGGAAGATCCTCCCGGTGGATCTCCTCGAACGGGCCGGCGTCAACGTGGCGGACCGTCACACCCGGCAACAACTCGGCCGAGGTCGGCAGCTTGCTGCTCACCGCGCGGGTGAACACCTCGACCTCCACCCCCAGCGCCGCGAGCTGCCGAGACAGCTCGACGACGTAGACGTTGAGCCCCCCGGCATCGCCCGTTCCCGGCTGTTCCATCGGTGAGGTGTGCATGGACAGCATCGCGACCCGGCTGGGCCGCCCGCGCCGTTCGGACTCACCGCGGACCTGGGCGGCGCCGCTTCTGATCAGACGCATCGAGCACCTCCGCATCCGCACGCCACCGGCGCCTGCCCGATACGACCAACCCTGCTGTGGACGAACACGTCTCCAACCGTTCTACCCGGCCGGTTGTCGGGTCAACTGTTGGTCTCCCCCCTTCGGGCTACCGGCCGGTCTCTGGTCCGCCGGTCTGCCGGTCTGCCAGGGTGGATCCGTGACGAACTCCTCCCGTCGGGAGCCGCGGCTCGCGGCCGGACGGGCGCGTGCCCTCGGGATGCCCACCCGGGGTACCACCGCGCCGAACCGGTTGCGACGGATCGATCGCTGGACGCTCGACGCGGCCGCCGCGCTGCTGCGTGGGGCGGCGGATCCCCTGGTCGTCGATCTCGGCTTCGGCGCGTCTCCGGTGACCACGGTGGAGCTCTACGAGCGGCTGCGAACGGTGCGTCCGGGCGTGCGCGTCGTCGGCCTGGAGCTCGACCAGGACCGGGTCACCCGGGCCGCACCGGCCGCGAGACCTCCCGGGCTGCGGTTCACCCGCGGCGGGTTCGAGCTTCCGCCGCCAGGGGAGCGCCCGGTGCTGGTGCGTGCCCTGAACGTGCTACGGCAGTATCCCGAGGGGGCGGTCCCCGGCGCGTGGGCGACGATGCTGGCGCGGCTCGCCCCGGGCGGGATGCTCGTCGAGGGAACCTGCGACGAGACGGGTCGGCGCGCCTGCTGGTTCGGTCTTCCGGCCCCGGGAGCGGCGCCGGCCTGGCTGCCGTCCGGCGCGGGGGGCCCGGCCGGGCCCACGCTGACCCTCTCCGCGCATCTGGCGAGCCTCGCCCGTCCGTCCGAGCTCGCCGAGCGGCTCCCCAAGGCGCTCATCGAGCACAACGTGCCCGGCCATGATGTCCACCGGCTGTTCACGGCCTTCGACCGCGCCTGGGAGCGGGCCGCGCCGCGGGCCGTCTTCTCCCCACGCCAGCGGTGGATCGCAGCCGTGGCGGATCTGCGGGCCCAGGGCTGGCCGGTCCGCGGCGACCGGCGGCGCTGGCGGCTGGGTGAGCTGACCATCGACTGGCCCTCGGCGGGTGGTTCGGGCGTTCTGCCGGTGCGGTGCGGGACGCCCCGGCGGAGATCTGACGGGACGTCCCGGATCGTGGATCCGTCGGTCCCGCGGTCAGTCGGCGGGACGGCGGGTCACGGCGATCTTGTCGAGCACCGCGAGGTCGTCCGCGCGGGGCTGCCACTGACCGGCCACGGCATTGGCGCGCACCTGGACCGGGCTGGTCGCGCCGGCGATGACCGAGGCGACCCCGGGCTGGGCGGCCAGCCCGCCGATCGTGACGTCCAGCAGTGACCGGTCCTGCTCCCGCGCAAAGGTTTCCAGGGCGTCCAGCCGGTCGAAGACCTCGTCGGTCAGCTCGTCCTGCCTGCCTGCCTGCCAGCCGGGTGCCGGGTGCCGGCACCTCGTCGCGCTGGTACTTGCCGGTGAGCAGGCCGTTCGCCAGCGGGTAGTACGGGATGACGCCGATGCCGTACTTCTGGGCGGCCGGCACGAGCTCTGCCTCCACGCCCCGTTCCAGCAGGTTGTAGTGGTTCTGCGCGGAGATGAAGCGGGTCGTCCCGGATGCCCGGGCGGTCCACTCCGCGTCGGCGACCTGCCAGGCATCGAGGTTGCAGGCACCGATGTAACGGACCTTGCCCTCCTTGACGATCTCATCGAGGGCCTCGAGCGTCTCCTCGATCGGCGTGAAGGCGTCCAGGGTGTGCAGCTGGTAGAGGTCGATGTAGTCGGTCTGCAGCCGGCTCAGCGAACCCTCGACCGCCTTGCGGATGTACCGCCGGGACGCCCGCGCGCTGAAGTCCTGGCCGTACATGCCGCCCATGTCGTTGCCGAATTTTGTGGCGAGGACGACATCGTCGCGGCGGCCTCGCAGCACGTGCCCGAGAAGCGTCTCCGAGCCGCCCTTGTTCCCGTAGGTGTCGGCGGTGTCGAAGAACGTGATCCCGGCGTCGAGCGCCGCGTCGACGACCGCACGGGTGCCGGTGAGGTCGACGCGCGAGCCGAAATTGTTGCAGCCGAGGCCGACGACAGACACCAGTAGTCCGGAGGATCCCAGCGGGCGATAGCGCATAAGTTAATACAACACATCGGACCACGGGCCCCGGACAGCAGGCCCCGGACCCGTGGTCGACCGGAACAGGTCAATGACCGTCCGTTGGTGCTCCGGTGTGTCGATGTTCGCGGGCCGTTACTTCTCGGGGGCGGCCTCGGTCACGGCCCGGCCGACCGCCTCGGCAGCCTTGCGGCTCGAGGTGCGCGCGGCGCGGGTCTGGCTCACTGCCGTCCGGGTGCGCTGCACCGCCTCCTCCGTGGCCGGGCTGCGCCGGATGCTCGCCACCCGCTTCTCGCCCCGGGTGGCGAAGCTGTTGTAGAGGTAGGTGGCGCGTCCCTGCAGGTCGGAGATCTGGGAGGTGACGGTGGCCGGCAGCGCACGCACGGCCGTCCCGACCTGGGTCGGAACCCGCGCCGCCTGGGTAGGCAGCGCGCCGACCCGGTCGGAGATCTTCCGAACCTCGGTGCTTGTGGTCGTCGGCAGGGCGAGCAGCTTCGCCACAGCGAGATCCGCCGCTCCCACCGACGCGTAGAGCGGCTTGCGCACCTTCGCCAGCGGAACCCTGACTTCGGCCCTCGCCTCGGCCGTGTCCTCCTGGGCCTGCGCGCTGACGCGGGCGGTGGGACGGCTGGCGGGGCGGTTCGTCGTGCGCGTGGTGGCCATGATGTCTCCCTCGGTTCGAAGATTCGTTGCTTTCGTGTAGAGATTTCCTGTTAGCGCCTCGTCGCCGACGGGTGATAAGGTCGGGTAAATGATGTGAGGGTCAGGGTGGTGATAGGCCGTACAGGAACGGAGTACTGCTTTCCTTTTCGTCGCGGTCTCCGCCGGTCGATCTAGGTCTGATCGACCGGGTTGTCGGTGGTCGGCTGCGGAGCCGGTGCTGCCGGTGTGGGTAGGGACGCGGGGGGAGCGCCGGTGATCGGACCGCTCTCGGTCCTCGTCGGCGCCGCCGGTTCGCCTCCCGTGGCCTTCGATCGCCTGGTGCGGCCCGGGGCGCTCCCCGGTGACGGCTTACCCGTACCGTCCGACGAGGCCGACCGCGCCGCGGTGGTGGTGCCCCGGGATGTCGCCGACGCCTGTCGGGCGGATCTTCGTTTCGTCGTCGGCTCCGCGAAGGTCGCTCCCACGGTGGCGGCCGAACCCCGTGCGGACACCGAATCACCGATGGCGGCCGGACCCGCGGTCGGGGTGGCGGGCTCGCCGGGGACGAACCCGCGCGGCCCGGCCTCGGCGTCGCCGTCCGGGTGGCCGCGGCCGGCCCGCGCCGCGATGGAGTTCTCCCGGCAGAACGCCTCGTAGATGTCGAGCACGACCTGCTTCTGTCGTTCGGACAGGGATTCGTCCGCGAGCACGGCAGCCATGACGTTCTCTTCGCCCTGCCGTTCCTCCAGAATTCCGGCCTGCACGTAGAGCACTTCGGCGGAGATGCGGAGCGCCTTCGCGATCTGCTGAAGAATCTCCGCGGACGGCCGCCGGAGGCCTCGCTCGATCTGACTGAGGTAAGGGTTGCTCACCCCGGCCTGCTTGGCGAGTTGACGAAGGGAGATCTGTGCGCTGTGCCGCTGATCGCGGATGAAATCGCCGAGATCGCGCACATTCAGGGCCGCCACCGGGTCGAACGCCTCCTTCGCCGGAGGGCGAGGCGGGTTGCCGCGCCCATGGCGGGCGCCCCGCCATCCGTGAACCTCGGCATACGGCTGGACCCCGCGGCCGAGGAGTCCGCGGACTCCGAGGACTCCGCGGACGACCGCCCGCCGAGAGCCCGCCGTCCGTGGACGCTGCGATTCAGGGGAGGCCATGCTGCCTCGGCAAGCTCCGGTCGGCACGGAAACGAGTGCGCCGCCACAACACATCACCAACGCAGTCGACGATACGTCGGGCTGCTAACTCTGGCAAGCGGTCAGTTAGCGCTCTTTGGACGTGTCCGCCCCGAGGTGCACCACCTGGTACTCCGCGGACCTTCGCCCCTTCGACCACGGCGGATGCCGCAGTTCCCCGTTTTCGGGTCCATACGAAGCGCCCGCGCCTGCCGGCGCGGCTCAGTCGTTGTGGGACTGTCCCTCGGCTTGGGCCAGCCAGGCCCGCTGGGCGGCGAGGGCGGACTCGGTGTCGGCGATCTCCTTGGTGCGTCCGGCGGCCTGGGCCCGGGCCAGCTTCGCCTCCAACTTCGTGACGGATTCCCGCAGCTTCGTCACGAATGGTGATGAAGCGAGGGAGCGCTGGGCCCAGCGGGCGTCGGAGGCCTCGCGCAGCTTGTCGCCGATGGCCGCCATCTGCCGCTCCAGGGAGCCCGCGGCCTCCCGGGGGACCCGTCCGATCTCGTCCCAGCGGTCCTGGATCTCCCGGAGACGACGCAGCGAGCGGTCGGTATCGGCCGGATCCAACGCCGTCGCCTCGGCCAGCAGTTTCTCCTTCTGAGGTGAGGATTTCCGGTGTGGGCT
>NZ_CDWWXB010000186.1:0-7131 GCF_977971855.1 Frankia sp. CoWAU3
ACGTCGATCTGTGGCTGAGGCGTTTCCATCCGGCGCCGGAGAATGCCCCGCGGCTTGTCTGTTTTCCCCACGCGGGCGGCGCGGCAAGCTTCTACGTTCCGCTATCCAGGGCATTGTCGCCGGTCGCCGAGGTGCGTTCGGTGCAGTATCCGGGCCGCCAGGACCGGCGGACGGAGAGGCCCGAGACGGCCATCGAACCCCTCGCGGACCGCATTGCCGACGTGCTGCGTCCCCTCACCGACCGCCCGCTGGCGTTCTTCGGTCACAGTATGGGGTCGACCGTCGCCTTCGAGGTGACCCGCCGGCTGGAGGCGGCGGGCGGCCCGGTGCCGTTCGTGCTGTTCGCATCCGGCCGTAGAGCCCCGTCAACCTCCCGCGCCGAATCCGTGCATCTCCTGGACGACGAGGGTTTCCTGCGGGAAATCCGTGCGCTTGGTGGAACCGACCCGCGCATCCTCGCCGATCCCGAAATGCTGAAGCTGATCCTGCCGCCCACCCGGGCGGACTACCGGGCGATCAAAACGTATTCTGCCCCGTCGGACGCGGTGATCGGAACGGCGATTACCGTGCTGGTCGGGGATTCCGACGCCAAGGCCACCGTGGCCGAGGCCGAACAATGGCGGGCGCACACGACCGGTGCGTTCACGCTGAAGGTCTTTCCCGGTGGCCATTTCTACCTGTCTGACCAGCAGACCGCCGTCATCGACACCGTCTCGGCCGGGCTGGTTCCCGCGGCCACCGCGGGGCCCTCGCTCTGACCCGTCGGCTTGCCCCGCCGGTCGGCTCGTCGGTCAACGTTGTCGACCTGGACGTGTCGACCTGGACGTGACCCCCACCACGGGCACCGGCGGCACCCCGGGCGGGATTCGCGTCAGCGTATTTCGTTCGGGGCCGTGGCACCGCGGCTACGCTTCGAGCGTGCGGTACGGGTCGGGACGCGAGGGTGTGGTGGCCGGTCTGCTCGCCGCGGTCGCGGCCGAGACGGGCGCGTCCGTGGGGACCCCGCCGGCGCGGGCGATGTCCCGTGCCTACCGGGAGTTGTCCGACCGGTATCGCGCGAACGCCGCCACACCGGGTGACGGCGAGCTGACGGCGGATCACGTCCGGGCCTACCTCGCCGCCCGACTGCCCGCGACGCTGGCGGTCACCCGCGCGGTTCTCGGTGAGGTGGCGCTGCGCCGCCCGGACTGGCGGCCCGGGTCCGTCCTCGACCTGGGCGCGGGTCCCGGGACGGCGACCTGGGCCGCGCTGGCGGTCTTCCCCGGCGTGACCCGGGCCGTCCTGGTCGAGCGGTCCGCGCTGATGATCGACGTCGGTCGCCGGCTGGCCCGCCGCGGTGGCGCGCCGGCGCTGGGCACCGCGACCTGGCAGCGCACGTCCGTGCTCACCCCGCCCGGCGACGGCGTGGACCGGGCCGACCTGACAGTGGCGGCCTATGTGCTGGGCGAGCTCGCCGACGGCGACCGGGCCGCAGCCGTGGCCGCGTGGTGGCGGGCCACCGCGGCGGAGTTGGTCATCATCGACGCGGGAACCCCGGCCGGCTTCGCGCGGATCCGCGCCGCGCGCTCGGCGCTCGTCGAGACCGGCGCGACCATCACCGCGCCCTGCCCTGCCGACGACGACTGCCCGATGACGGCGGGGGACTGGTGCCACTTCGGCCGGCGGGTCGAGCGCAGCGCACTGCACCGGGCGATGAAGGACGGTGCGCTCGGGTACGAGGACGAGAAGTACTCCTACCTCGTCGCGTCGCGTCGCGTCGCGCCGGCCGCCCGCGCACGCCGCCGGCCGGGTGCTGCGCGTGCCGCGGGCCCGCTCGGGCCATGTCCGGCTGACGGTCTGCGAGGCGCCGCGGCAGGGTGACGTGGTCATGCCGCGGCAGCGTGACGTGGTCGTTTCCCGCAGCGAGAAGGAGGCCTACCGCTGGGCCCGACGGGCCTCCCGGGGTGACGCCGTCCCGCCCGGCATCGGGCCGCGCTGACCCGCTGTCAACGTCGGGACCCGCCGGTGACCGGAACCCGGTGACCGGAACCCTTTGACCTGGTACCCGGCAGTCGTGGCCAGTTACCGGCTGTCTATGCTTATGTCTGTTATGCCGTTGTCTGTTATGCCGTGTCGGTGTGCGTCGAAGCCGGTCCATCAGATGGACGGCGGGTCGACGGCGGCCCGCCGCCGGGCCCGCCGGTCGGGCCGCACGCCGGCGCTGATCGTCGCGGCCATCTGCGGGTGTTCGTTTGTCGTCAGCCTGGTCCTGCAGGCGACGCTGTACCGGCACGGCTCGGGTGACGCGGACGAGGCGGCCTACGTCCTGCAGGCGCGCATGCTGCTCGACGGCCGCCTCACCCTGGACGCGACCACCGTCGAGCCGTTCTTCCGGCCCTGGCTGACCGGGGAGCACGACGGGCGGGTGTTCACCAAGTACCTGCCCGGGTGGCCGGCGCTGCTCGCCGCGTCCCAGGCGTTGTTCGCCACCATGGCCGTCGCCCCGGCCCTGGTGGCGGCAGGCTGGGTGGCCGGGACGTACCGGCTGGCCCGCGAGCTCTTCGACGACGCGGTCACCGCGGTCACGGCGGCGGTGTTCGTCGCGCTGTCCCCGCTCGTCCTGGTACACACCTCGCTGCCCCTCGCCTACGCGTGCGGAGCCGCGACGCTGACCCTGGCGTGCGCGGCGCTGCTGCGTGGCGGCCGGGCCGGGGCGCGGCTGTCGCTCATCGGCGGCGGGGCAGGCCTGGGATTCGTCCTGCTCCTGCGGCCCTTCGACGCGGTGATCGTCGCCGTTCCCGTCGTGGTGTTCGTGCTGGCGCGGCTGTGGCGGTCCGCGGGTGGCCGGTCCGCGGGTGGCCGGTTCATGCGTGCCGTGGCGCACCGAACCGCCTGGGCACTCGCCGGCCTGGCGCCGTTCGTTGTCGTGCTCCTGGCATACTGCCGGCGGGTGACCGGTTCTGCGTTCCGGGCGCCGCTGTCGGCCTCCGATCCGCTGGACCGCTTCGGTTTCGGGCCGCGTCGCATCCTGCCCTCGGAGCCGACGTTTCTGTTCACCCGCCGACTCGCCCTCGAGGCCCTGCACGGCACCGTCGCGGCGGCCCCGAGCTGGGTGTTCGGGGGCGTCGCGGTCCTCGTACTCGCGATCTTCGGCGCGCTGCGGGCGCACCGCCGTCCCGAGCGCGTCCTGCTGGTCGTCATCGTCGCCGCCGTCGGTGGCGGCTACTTCTTCTGGTGGGGTTCGGCGTTCGCGATGCCGGGCCTGCTCAACGGTCTCGGTCCGCACTACCATCTGGCCGCGTTCGCCCCGATCATGATTCTCGCCGCCGACGGCGCCCGCCGGGTGTGGTCCATGAGCGAACGGTGGTTCTCCCCGTGGCCCGGCACCGGCGCTCCGCCGGCCCGGACCGTCCCGCGCGGACCCGTTCTGCGCAGACCCGTCATCGCGGTCCTCGCCGCCGCAGGCCTGATCCTCCTCACTGTGGACGCGATCCCGGACAAGGTCGCCGGCCAGCGATGGGTGAACGACCGCAACGCGTTCCTTGACGCGCTGCTGCCGGACCGCTACCCGGCCCCGGCGGTGGTCGTCGTGACGCCCGGCGTCCCGAGCCGTTACACCCAGGTGCCGTACCAGATGCTGCGGAACACCCCGGACCTCGCCGGGCCGGTGCTGTACGCCGCCGACATCGGTGCCGGCACGGCCACCCTGCCCGACCGGATGCCGGGCCGGGCGGTCTACCGGCTGCGCCCCGACGAGATCGTCGACCCGGCCGCGCCCGCGAGCTACTTCGGGTCCTTCACCGCGCTGCGCCAGGTCGCCGGCAACCGTGTCCGTGTCCAGGTGACGGCGCGCGATCCTGGTGGTGCTGGTGGTGCTGGTGGTGCTGGCGGCACCCTGTACATCCGGTTGGGTGCCACGACCAGAACCGTCCAGTTCGGGCCCGCGGACGCTCCCGGGATTACGCACATCTTCACAGTGACGACCGGCACTCCGCTCGGACCGGACGAGCTCGGCGTCGCCGGTGCGACGCTGCCCGACGAGCTCGTCGTCGGGTTCACCGTGCCGACGGGAGCCGGTGCGGCACGCTGGGAGGAGCGGATCCCGCTGGCCCGGCGTCCCTCCGGGGAGCTGGCCCTGCTCGTGCCCGGCCTGGGCTGGCGTCAGGTGCCGAACCGGCCCGGAGCGGGATGGCTGCCCGCCCCGGTCCGTCCGGCGCTGGCCGTCTCGGTCGGTGCGACGTGACCAGGGGAACGGATCGTGACCAGATGATCCGGTGGATGTGACCGGTGCGGCGCCGGGGTTCTTTCCGGGGTGTGGGGTAGACGCAGGTTCGATTTCACCCGCCACAGCAGCGCGGCGCCGGTGTCCGCGGCCGTGCACCAGTCCACCCAGTTGATGAAGTTAGGGAGTGTAGCGGTGAAGTCCCTGTAATGGGGGTGGAGCGAATGGGCAAGCTCATCCAGGCGATTTCTTCGAGTAACCAGGCGTATGCCTGGGAAGAGACGAGTGAACAAGTCGGGTCCGAAATATGGCAGATGTTCACGGTATTCCTGTCAGCGGTGAGCCGGAAGGCCCTCAAGAAGATGGGGGACGAGATCCGTCGATGGCGGATCAACCTGCGCACGACCGAGGACGTCGCGGCGCTCGCGGCGTGGCTGAACCCGGTCATTCGTGGCTGGATGAACTAGCACCGCGCGGGAGGCGTCTGCCCGCATCTGCGGCCAGGACAACCCGCTGTGCGTGGACGTCGCCGCCGACGCGGCCGTCACCGTGCCGCGCGCGCTGCTGGAGGACGCCGCCGAGGCCGTCAGCGTGATGTGGATGATGAGCTGTACCAAGCCCACGCTCGCCGCCTACCACGCCCGTTTCGTCGATCGGTGGGGCCACGGCCGGTTCGTCCCGCTCGTCGATGTCATCGATCCGGTCATCGGGTTGGGGGCTGAGGGCATCGAGACCAGCATCGAACCCGCGGACACGCCCGTGGAACGCCTCGCGGTCCTCGCCGCTCTGCTCGGTGACGCGACCGCCCACGGCCGGACTGAAATCATCCTGGACGATGCCACCGTTGCCGCGCTCGCGCTGCCCGGCACCGACCCGCCGCCGCCAGGTGGTGCCGCCCGTGGCACCTGTTCTCCTGGGGGTCGCTGCGTGACAGCGCGTTCCAGCCACGGGTGCGGTACCGGTCGACGATTCTCGCCCCTGCGCGGTGGCGCTTGCCGAGGCCGCTGACGGACTTCCGAAGGTTGTTCGCCGCGCGCGACACCGCGGCCTGGCCGGCGCAGCTGCGCTCTTGGCAGACCTCCACCGTCCCGCCGCCTCCGACCGTGATCGTCACCGATGACGACGAACGACAGCTCCCGCTCGACCTCGACGATCCACGGGACGTGGAGCTGCTGCGCCGCTATGTACGACGCGGGCTGCGGGCCGTCACCGAACAGCCCGGCGGTGACGGCACCATCCAGGACGTCGTCACCGGACGGTCCGGACGCCATCTACTCGAACTCGTCATCCCGCTCGCCGCCACGGCGCCCCCGCCGGCCCCGACTCGTCCGAGCATCACGCTGCCCCGGCCAGCGAGGGCCGGGCACTACTTGCCGGGAGGCCCGTGGCTGTCGCTCGCGATCGGCGCACCGGCGGCCCAGCACGACGAAATCCTCACCGACCTCGCCAGGCTCCTCCCGCGCACGCGCGGCATGTTCGACCGCTGGTTCTGGCTGCGTTACCGCACCCAGGCCCTCGACCCCCATCTGCGGGTCCGCTTCCACGGGGTCCCGGCCGTACTCGGCGGCAAACTCCTGCCCGAAGTCTCCCAATGGGGCGCGCGCCTGGTGACGGACGCTCTCGCTTACGGATTCAGCGTCGAGCCCTACGACCAGGAGATCGAACGCTACGGCGGCCCGTCGGCGATCGAGGCAGCCGAGGATGTCTTCGCCGCCGACAGCGACCTGGTCCTCGCCACGCTGACCGCGGCCCATGAGCCGGACCAGCGGCTGGTCGTGGCCTCGCTGACGGCGGCGACGGTGGCACGCACACTCGCCAACGGTGATCGCACCGCGCTTGGCCGGCCTCGCCTCGACCGGGCCGCCCACCGCCGCCTCGCCGATCTGCGCCGTCTCGTGAACGACGCGGCCCGTGACGGCACAGCCGCCCTCCCCCCATGGCACCGGGATCCTCGACGGCTGGTCTGGCTTCCGGACCGGGCCGTCGGTGCACAGCACCGCGTCCGTCACCTCGAACAGCGCGTCCGCGCGGTGGACCAGACAGCCATAGAACTCCTGCCGGAAGCGACACAGCCTCCCCAGAGCCTCGACGCGTCCTGGTTCGTCCTGCACACTGCCCATCACGACCTTCGGTTCGATCACGGCTTCTTTGGCGAGAGCACGATCTTCCGAAGGTCGTTCCACGTCACGAGGACACGCCGAACCACCCCACAACACCAGCAGATATCACGCAACGTGACAGTCGGAGGTTAAAGGGCGAGCTCACGCCGGGCGCCCAGAAGTGGGGGAGCCGGCTGATTGATCTGCTCCGCGAGGTCAACACCCTCGTCGCCCACACCGCCGGGAAGACCGAGCCCCTATCCAGGAGATGATCGACAGGCTGCTGGCCTGGTAAAATACCGACGTCTGCATCGGCGAACTGGCGAACATCTCCAGATCCTGGACTGACGAGAGAAACCATCCATGCCTGGGACTCGCCCTGGCCCGCCGCGAAGGCGCGCCTTGATACGGGATCGATCGGGCCCTCAGCAAGCACGATCCGCCCTGCTCAGAAGCACTTTCCCGCTTATCTCCACCAACAGACGATCAATCCGGCGAAATTCCGAGGCTAGCGCAACAGCAACCCCGGCAACCTCTCCGTGATCACCCACTGTCAATGCTGCGCCACGCAACGATCCTTCGGATCGGGGAACCCTGTTACCAAATCCTGCCATGTGACTGGATTCACACCAGGTGTGCTGGTCTGCTGAGGCTGCGTGCCGACTTGACTGCCATGATTCGAAGTTGTTTGATCTGAGGTGAGGATTTCCGGTGTGGGCTGGGTCGGTTGCAGGCGTGGCTGACCGCGCCGGGTGGTCGGGCTCGGCGTCACAGCGTGGCTGTTCGGTTGTGGCTATTCCTCCTGGGTGGTCAGGCGGCGGGCTGTTCGGG
>NZ_CDWWXB010000187.1:0-4089 GCF_977971855.1 Frankia sp. CoWAU3
TCTCACCCGAGCTGAACAGCTACAAAATACCGACTGGATCTTTTTCGTTGTCTCGCCACGCGATCAAGGGTGCACGCTCCATCACAGCCTGTCCAGACGCATCCACCACCAGGGCGTCATCCGGGAGACAGGCGCACCGTACTCATCCCATCCATCACTCGTCCGGCTACTTTGCCTACATTTTGACCCCCGGGCCGGCGCCATGATGAGCGGCGGGAGCGACTGGACGACCGCGACCTCGTCGAAGCGGCCGTGTGCCTCGCCAACGGCGAGCGCAGGAGTGCTCCTGGTGGGTGTCGAGAACGACGGGGCGATCATTGGTGCCCGGCCGCGGCACGAGGCCGGGCGCACCGACCCGCTGACGAGCTGCGAGGCATCACCGGCCACGGGCGCGCCCGGATCATCCTGGTCTCATACGATTACCGACTGATTCGTCGAGGCAGGCAGGCCGTCGTGCCGCGGTGGCCTGCCCCGGCACCGCGGTCGGCGCGCAGTCCGTGGCCACCCGGAGAAGGACGAGGGATAGATGATCAATAATGCTGCCCACGTACGGACCAACCGTGCCCGCTGGAACGAGATCTCCGACGACTACCAGCGGCTGAACGCCCCGCAGATCCGCCGGCAGGTGTTCACCGGCGACATCTCCTGGGGGCTGTGGGCTGTTCCGGAATCACGGCTCGGCGTGCTCGGTGAGGTCACCGGACGGGACATCCTGGAGATGGGCTGCGGGGGCGGCCAGTGGTCGAGCGCGCTGGTCCGGCGGGGGGCCGACCGATCGGCTTGGACCTCTCCGAACGGCAGCTGCACCACAGCAGACGGCTCGCCGCGGAGACCGGGCTGTCCTTCCCCCTGATCCAGGCGAGTGCTGAGGCGGTGCCCTTCGCCGACGACTCGTTCGACATCGTCTTCGCCGACCACGGCGCCTTCTCCTTCGCGGACCCCTTCCGGGCCGTGCCGGAAGCCGCACGCGTACTGCGCCCCGGCGGCCTGCTCGCCTTCAGCCACGTCAGCCCGATCTACGAGATCACCGTGGCGCCGGGCCGGGACGCCCCTGGCAGTCGCCTGACCCGCGACTACTTCGGGCTGCGTTTGCTGGCCGAGGCCGACGGCCTGGTCAGCGCCAACCTTCCCTACGGCACCTGGATCAGGCTCTTCCGGGACAACGACCTCGTCATCGAAGATCTTCTGGAACCCCGCCCGGCACCGCCGGCATCCGACAGTCACAGCGAGGAACCGGCACCCGCCCAGCCCGAACGCGGCGACGAGGCATGGGCGCGCCGCTGGCCCTCCGAATGCATCTGGCGGCTACGCAAGCCGACGCGGTGAAGGCATCGGCCTCGTGACGACCACGCTGACTGGCGATGCCGTCCCGCACGCCGCTCTGCTGACGGGCATGGCGGACCTCGCCCGCCGGCTCCGACCGGGCGGCCGGAAGGCTCCCGTCGTGCTGTCGCACCACGGTGAACGGCTGATCGTGCGCCACGGTGACGTCGTGCTCAAGGCCCACCCGCCCGGATCCGGCCCACAGCCGCTCGCGGCCCGGCTCCGGCTCGTGGCCCAGCCGCGCCTGGGCCACATCCTGCCGTCCCCGCTACCCCACGCCGCGCCCCTACCGGTCTGGACGGGCTTGCCGTCCGGGTCCACGACCGATGGGTGAGTGCCTGGCCGGCCGGAGGGCCGGCCGGAGCTCAGGACAGCGCGAGCAACGCGCCGAGGGTGAAGCCGACCGCGGCGAGCCACACGAGGGTGGGCAGAGCGCGCAGCCAGCTCGCCACGGGCGAGTGGCCGGCGTGACGCTGGGCCGGAACCTGGGCGGAGTCCGCCCCCGCCGGGACGGGGCTGGGATCGATGCGGCCACGGCCGCCCTGGCCGGCCAGCACGGTCGCCAGATTCCCGACGTCCGGGTCGTCGGGCGCGGCGGGCGGGCGCCGCGGCGTGGGACTGACCGGGGCCAGGACGACCGTCGGCCCGTTCGCCGCGCCGAGGTGCACCTGCACCTCGCCGTCGTTCAGGGCGATGCTGCCGGTCCGGGCGCCGTCCACCCAGATGCCGTTGGAACTGACGTCCCGGGCGAGCCACCCGGCATCGCCGCGGGGCTCCAGCAGGACGTGACGCCGAGACACCCGGCCGTCCGCGATGACGACATCGCAGTCACGGCCGCGGCCGACGACGTGACTGCGGTCGGCGGACAGCACGCTCTGGCCGGACGGGACGGTGATCCGCAGCCCTGTCGGGTCCACTGTTTCTCCTCCTGGGAGGATCCGGCTCCTGCCGAGATCCGGGCGATCGGGGCGCGGGGGTCAGGCGGGGAAGACCGCGTTGTCGCGGACGGTGACGGCGACCGGCGGCAGCGGCTGTTTCGCCGGCCCCGCGACGGGTTCCCCGGTGCGGGTGTCGAAGGCGCTGCCGTGGCACGGGCAGAGGATGCGGCCCTTCGCGATCGCGTTCACCGAGCAGCCCTGATGGGTGCAGACGGTGGAGAAACCCTGGATCGTGCCGGCGGCATTCCTCGTGAGCACCAGGCCGGCGTCGCCGAGGATGAGACCGCCGTCGGCCGGCACCTCGTCGACCCGGGCGAGGGGCGCTGCGCCGCCGGCCTGGCCACCGCCGTTACCCGCGCCCGAACCGTCGCCACCCGCGCGGGTCCCGCCCGCGGTTGCCTGCCGTGGTTTCGAATCGGCCGCGTCGCCGCTGCTGGCGACGACATACCCGACGGCACCCGCGGCGACGGTGACCGCGATGCCGGGGACCACGAGGCGCCGCGTCGGTGCTTCCTGCGTCATGACTTTTTCCTCGGGATCCTGTTCAGACGTGCGGAATACCGGACCGGGTGAAAAACCACAGTGAAGCCGTCAACCAGATTGCGACCAGGGAAACGAGAACCGTCGAGCCGAGGACGGGCAGTACCCACCCCGGTAACCCGCTAGTCCGTAGGCTGATCATCTTTGCCGCGTAGGCCCCGTAAAAGGCGCAGCCCAGGAGGCTGTGGAGGAGCACCCGGGTGCCATCGCTGGCAAAGCCCAGCGCCCAGATGCACTGGAAGGCCACCGGCAGGGTGAGGACGAACGCGGTCGTCCCGCTCCATCGGTGCAGCGGACCGGCCCAGCTCGGTGCCGGGCCTGCGCCGGGCAACCGTCCCCACATCCACAGTGCCGTGGCCAGCTGAACGAATAGCAGAACGGCGGCGGCCGTCGTCAGCCACGCCTTCATCGGCAGCAGGCCAGAAAAACCGAGGGTGAACAGCGGCCGCCCGGCCGGTTCGTGAACCCTCGCGTACACACCGGTCGACACCGCGACGGCGGCACCGACCAACAAAGTAACGCCTAATGCTGTACCCGCACTCGTCTGCCGTTCGGCCCGGTCCGTGCCGGCTGCCATACCGCCTCCCGTCCCCTGAGACATCCTTGCTGCGCGAACTATGCCGGAAAGAGCGCGGGCGCGTCCAGAGTCGTCGGCGGGATGACATCGTCAGTGGAATGACGATGTCGCCGGCCGGATGACGGGTGGGCCGGAGACGGGCCCGGCGTCAGGGCCGGAGACGGGCCCGATGTCAGGGCCGGAGACGGGCCCGCACCGCTCGGCGGAGTTCGTCGGTCGCGTCGACGACGACGCGGCGCAGGAGCGGGTCGAGACGGTCGCGGGCCAGCAGGGCGTCCGCCTCCCGCACCGTCCCCACGGACACGGCGAACTGCGGATAGGCGTGGGTGGCGATCTGCCGGGCGGCGTGCGGGGATCGCCGGGCCGCCATCGCCGGCATCTGCTCGAAGTAGCGGGAGACGTACCCGTCGGTGAGATCCGCCTGCTCGGGCTGCCAGAAACCCTCGGCCGTCGCGGCGACCAGCCGGGCGGACATCGTGTCGTCGTCCACGATCGTCCGCCAGGCCCGGGCTTTCGCCTCGGGATCGGCAACGGCGGCGCGGGCCCGCGCCGCATGCTCGGCGGCCCGGGCGCTGCGATCACGCCGGCTCTCGGCCGCGATCTCCGCCTCCCCGGCCCGCCCGAGTACGACCAGCCGGTGCAGCAGAGTCCAGCGTAGTTCCGGGTCGATGACCAGTCCGGCCGGCACGTCCGTCCCGGCGAGCCACGCCG
>NZ_CDWWXB010000187.1:4474-7480 GCF_977971855.1 Frankia sp. CoWAU3
GGTCGGCCGGGACGAAACGGATCTTGGCGTAGGTCAGGTCGCCGTCGTTGACCAGCAGCAGGCGTCCCGCCTCGCTCCCGACCAGTGACGCGATCCCGGTGCGCCCGCCCGGCGCCGCCGGATCGATGTCCACCTCCACCCGGCGGAGCAGCACGATCGGCTCGGTCGGCTCGGTCGGCTCGGTCGGGCCGTAGACGCCGATGCCGATGCGGTGCGGACGCAGCGTCGGGTGCGTCGGCGGTGCCGTCTGGACCACTGCGACCTGCGCGAGGCGGCCGTCGGAGCCGATCGTGATCTCGGGGCGCAGCGTGTTGACCTGTGCGTGGCGCAGCCACACCTCGGCCCAGCCGGCGAGGTCCCGGCCGCTCGCCGTGGTCAGCGCTGCGAGCAGGTCGGCCAGGGACGCGTTGGCGAAGGCGTGCTGGGCGAAGTACGTCCGCAGCCCCGTCAGGAAGGAGCCGTCGCCCACCCAGGTGACCAGCTGCCGCAGGGCCGACGCTCCCTTGGCGTAGGAGATGCCGTCAAAGTTCAGCAGGGCGAGTGCGGTGTCGGGGACGTCGGCCGGGGCCACCGGGTGCGTCGACGGCCGCTGGTCGGCGGCGTAGCCCCAGCTCTTGCGACCGACGGCGAAGCTGGTCCACGCCCCGGTGAACCGCGTCGCCTCGGCGGTCACCCGATAGCCCATGTACTCGGCGAACGACTCATTCAGCCACAGGTCGTCCCACCAGCGCATGGTGACCAGATCACCGAACCACATGTGGGCCATTTCGTGGGCGATGACGACGGCACGCAGCTCCCGTTCGGCCTCGGTCACCGCCGAGCGGAACACGAACTTGTCCCGGAAGGTCACGCACCCCGGGTTTTCCATCGCGCCGGCATTGAACTCGGGCACGAACGCCTGATCGTAGGTCCCGAACGGGTACCGGCTCGCGAACAGCTCGTGGTAGCGGTCCAGGCAGGCCCGGGTGACGCCGAAGATCTCCGCCGCGTCGGCGTCGAGGTACGGCGCGAGTGAGCGGCGGCAGAGCAGCCCGAGTGGGATGCCGTCGTGGAAGTCCTCGACGAGGTGGTACGGCCCCGCGACCACCGTCACGAAGTAGGTCGCCAGGGGTGCCGTCTCGGTGAACTCCCACCGCCCCGGCGAGGTCTGCTTCCCGGCACCGTTCGCCCGCACCGTCCAGTCGGGGGGTGCGGCCACGCTCAGGCGCACCGGCGCCTTGAGATCGGGCTGGTCGAAGCAGGCGAACATCCGCTGGGCGTCGTCGAGGAAGGTCTGCGCATACAGGTAGACCTCGCCGTCCTCCGGGTCGGTGAACCGGTGCAGTCCCTCGCCGGTGTTCGAGTACCTCATCGTAGCCGTCACCACGAGCTCGTTCGTCGCGTGCAGCGCCGCGAGGGGGAGCCGGTTGCCGTCGACGGCGGAGGGGTCCAGCGGCTGGCCGTTGAGCCACAGTTGCTGGATGGATGCCGGTTTGAGCTCGACGAACGTCGCCGGTGCCGGTTCGCCGTCCGCCGACAAGCCGGCCGTGGCGAGGGAGCCGTCCGTGGGGGGACGGAGGCTGAAGCGCACCCTGGTCGTCGAGCCGAACTCCGTCGACGTGCGCGCCGCGGTCAGGTCGAGCTCGATCTCGTAGCCATCGACGCGGACCAGGCCGGCGCGGGCGAGGGCTTCGTCCCGGGTGAGGCTGTGCATACGGCGAACCTATGAGATGCCTCGCCGCCCGTCCGACGTGGACCTGGTCACCCCCCGATCTTGCCGGGTGGCCCGTTGATGTCAGTGCCCGGAGGCGAGGACAGGGTCGGTGACGCCGTGGGGCAGGCGAACCGCTCGATGTCCCAACCGGCCCGGTAGGCCCCCCGGTAGGCGCCGGCCCGGTAGGCGCTGTCGTAGAAGTCGAGAACGCCGGCCCGCCGGTCCGGGCCGCGTTCGAGGGCCGCGAGCGGGAGGACGGCACGGATGCGGATGGTCAAGGCGGATCTTGATGCCGAGCGCCGCCAGCGCGTCGAAGGTGCGGCGGTAGAACGACGCTACCGACTGCGCGATCAGGGAAATGAGATCGTCTCGCCGTCCAGGCGCTGGACGACCAGCTCATGACCGACGAAGTCGAAGTCGATGGTGAAGATCGGGTTTCCGTCGACCTGGCCCATCGGACGCGTCGTCAGTCCACGGCCGGTCAGCTGGAGAGGAAGATGTCACGGGTTCAGCACCGGTCGGGCCGGCCGCGGCAGTCCGGGACGATGACCCGGCGAATCTCGATCTCTCCATCGCCGAACGACTTGAGGACCACCGAGTGCCGGAGCGCCTCGGCGACGAGCGGGACCTCAGCGAGCACCGAGTCGGGGGGCTTGCCCATCATCAGGTAGTCGACATCACGCCAGCCGTGGGGGAACCGGCCGCGCACCTGAGGGTCGAGGTCCAGCTTGTAGAACCACACCGGCAGCGGCCGGCGCCCGGCGATCGTGAGGTCGGTCCAGGCGATGTCGTCGGTGATAACGATGCCCTCCGGGGGAACGTTCGCGAGGAACCATCGGGTCGCCTCCCGGCTCGGGGCACTCGCGTCCTGGGTGAGCGCGATGCGAATTTTCGGTGTCCAGTCCGGGATCACCGTCGCGGCGGCCACGGACAGGGCCACAAGGACCACGAGGCAGCGCAGGCCATTGACGATCATGGACGCGGTTGCCCCCGGCCCCGGCCAGGCATGATGCGGCGGACCGCGTCGCGGCCGTGCTCCACTCGGCAGGACGGCGTCGAGCAACCCTGCCACGCACAACGCTGCGAACGGGAGCATCGCGGTGACGTAGGGGTTGGGCAGGTAGCCGTTGCGGAAGACGAAGGCAAACTGCAGCAGCAGTAGTCCGGCTGCGACCCGCAGCCGCCGCAGGGCGAGCAGGGGAACCGCGGCCGCAATACCGGCGAGGACCAGGTAGGGATCAAGATCGAGCCAGGACCGCACGACATGGTAGGTGTCACTGCCGGTGTCGAGCACGCTGCCGCTCGGGGCCCGG
>NZ_CDWWXB010000188.1:0-4473 GCF_977971855.1 Frankia sp. CoWAU3
TACTGAGCCTTTCCCAGTAACGATCGGCGGCGGTGGCGGGCCGACGAGTTCCCCGTGCCGCGAATCCAGCCGTGTTGGGGCACCCGGAGCGGCGTCCCGGGGCCGGCGGCTCGCAGCCGGCTGATGAACGGCATGACGAGCAACGCGCCGACCGCGAAGCCGACTACATGTGCTCCGTACGCCACGGTACCGCCGTCGGCGACGCCGAATCCGGTGAAGTAGATGTACTGCAACGCGAACCAGAAACCGAGGACGATCCAGGCCGGCAGCCAGAACGGCAGAAAGAACAGGACGGAGACCAGGCCGATGACGCGGGCCCGTGGGAAGAGCACCAGATAGGCCCCCAACACGCCGGCGACCGCGCCGGAGGCGCCGATCAGGGTGTTCGTCGACCCACCCTCCAACAAGGCGAAGCCGTACCCGGCGGCGTATCCGCAGACCAGGTAGAACAGCGGGTAGAGCAGCCTGCCCATGCGATCTTCAATGTTGTTGCCGAAGACCCCGAGGAACAGCATGTTGCCGATCAGATGAAGCCAGCTTCCATGCAGGAACATCGAGGTCAGCACCGACAGCACCGGGATCTTGTCGAAGCTGGGCGGTGATTCCACGATGCATCCCGGGTTGCCGGCCGCATCCACCCCGACCCGGCCGGAGTTCGCGGCGGTGAGCTGCGCATTGTGCACCAGTTCCCACGGGATCGCGCCCCACTCCTGAAAGAACCGCTGCTGCTCACAGATGTTCTGTGCCGCCGACGTCTCCGTGCCGGCGACCGAGCTGACCACCGGTTCGAAGAAAACGAAGATCACCACGTTCGCCGCGATGAGCAGCCAGGTCACGACCGGGCGGCGGCGCAGGGGATTGATGTCGTGAATCGGGATGACCACACTGACATCCTGCCCGATGCGCCTGGGCAACTACTCCTACCTGGCACTCCTAGCCGACGATCAGCCAGAGGCCGTCGGCCTCCGCCTCCGCCGCGAAGATCACACCGGGGCGATGCCGCCGCCGGGAAACTTGGCCTCACCCTGGCCGAGGGGTCGGTCGACCGAGACGGCGAACCATGGAAGGCGAACCATCCGCACTACCTCACTTCACAGTTCCTGGCATCCTCGCGATACTGCGTGGGCTGGAAGGCAATCCGTACGAGGACGGGGGCGTCAACCAGCTGGAGCACGCGCCAGACCGCCGAGCAAGCACGGCGGTCTGGTGCGGATGCCGATGTCGTCGCTGCGGCGCTTCTGCACGACATCGGTCGTGCCCCTGGCGTCGCCGCCGCCGACGTCACCTTCGATGATGTCATCATGATGCGCGTCCGCTTGACCAATAGCGCCCATCTCGAGGAGTTCAACACGGTCTATGCGATCTGGGTCAAGGACCCCTCCCGGCCCGGACCACCGTGTGCGTCGACCTGCCCCGTGACTTCCTCGTCCTCGTCGAAGCGCTCGCCGTCCTCGACGCCGCCGACTGAGTGGGGGTAGCCGCGAGTTGGACTCCTGTCGGGTTGGGGTTCGAGGGCAGGACGGGCGGGTGACGAGCTCGGGCGGGTGACGCAGTGGTGTGAGACCGCAGTTGTGTGAGACGTACGACGATCGGCCCGGGCCAGCGCCACCCAGGCCACCGCCGTCGACCGGGATGGGCGAGAGTGGGGAGGTGACCCCTCGTTCGACGATCGCCGTCCCGCCGCCCGCGCTCACCCCCCGGCCCCAGACCCCGGTGGCGGACGTGGGCGACCTTGTCGCCCGCGATCGGCGGGTGGTCTGGCATCCGTATGCTTCGGTATCCGGCTCCACGCCGCTCTTCCCGGTCGCATCCGCCGCGGGGACCCGGCTGACGTTGACCGACGGCCGGGAATTGATCGACGGGATGTCGTCGTGGTGGGCGGCGATTCACGGCTACCGGCATCCCGTGCTCGACGAGGCGGTGCGCGGGCAGCTCGAGACGATGTCCCATGTGATGTTCGGCGGTCTGACCCATGAGCCGGCGGTGGCCCTCGCCGAGACCCTCGTGGCGATCACGCCGGATCCGTTACGGCGGGTCTTCCCGTGCGATTCGGGTTCCGTCGCCGTCGAGGTCGCGATCAAGATGGCGCTGCAGTACTGGATCGGGCGGGGCCGGCCGGGCCGGACGCGCCTGCTCACCATCCGACGCGGCTACCACGGCGACACCTCGGGCGCGATGGCGGTCTGTGATCCGGACGCGGGCATGCATCACCTGTTCAGCCACCTGCTGCCCCGTCATCTGTTCGCCTCCGCCCCGGCCTGCGCCTTCGACGAGCCGTGTGAGGACGCTCACGTCGCCGAGATCGAGGGGCTGCTGGCCGGGCACGCCGACGAGATCGCGGCGGTCATCTGCGAGCCTGTCGTGCAGGGCACCGGAGCCATGCGGTGGTACGCGCCGGGTTGGCTGGCGCGGCTGCGCGAGCTGTGCGACCACTACGGGGTGCTGCTGATCGCCGACGAGATCGCGATCGGGTTCGGCCGCTCGGGCGAGCTGTTCGGCTGCGACCATGCCGGCATCAGCCCCGACATCATGTGCGTGGGCAAGGCGATGACCGGTGGCTACCTGTCCATGGCCGCGACGCTGTGCACCGACGAGGTCGCGGCGGGCGTCTGCGACTCGCCTGCCGGCACGTTCATGCACGGCCCCACGTTCATGGGCAACCCCCTGGCAAGCGCGGTCGCGAACGCCAGCATCGACCTGCTCCTCTCCTCGCCCTGGCAGGCTCGGGTGCGCGAGATCTCCGCCGGGCTCTCCGCCGGGCTCGCCCCGGCTGCCGACCTGCCCGGGGTCGCCGACGTGCGGGTACTCGGCGCCATCGGGGTGATCGAGACGCGGGAGCCCGTCGACATGACCGTGATCCAGCCGCTGTTGGTGGATCTCGGGGTCTGGGTCCGCCCGTGCGGACGGTTGGTCTACACGATGCCGCCGTTCATCATCTCCCCCGCCGACGTGGCCACCCTGGCCGCCGCGATGGTCGAGGCGGTCGCCCGTACCACCTGATCGCCGCGTTACTGGTTCGTCCGCGTTACTGGTTCGTCCGCGTTACCGACGCGTCGGTCCCTACGCCGCCGCCAGGTGTCAGGAGCGGACGGCGGGCATCGAGCTGGTCCCTCGGCGGTCCCTCCCTCGGCCGTCCTTGGTCTCCGGGCGGCGGACGTGCCGTTTCCCGGGCGTGTCGGATGTGGTCTCTCGGCGGTGTCCCGCAGCCGACGCGACCGGGCGGCCCGTCGTGACGCCTCCTTCGGCCCGGCATTCGTCGTCGCAGGTCAGGTGCCATTTCCTGGGCAACTATCGCGCGCGTGCCGGGGAGAAAACACGGCTCGGCGACGCCGCGAACGGCTAAGAACCGGCATTCGGACGGTTGCGAATTGGCGAAGCGCCTTCGTACTCTTCGTTCTCGAAGATTCACCGTAAGTAGCAGCGACCAGGTTGGATTCACCGGGCGGTTCCGGCCGGGTACGGCCGTGGACAAGAACGAGGAAGGCCATCCACCAATGCCGTTACGCATACGACTGGCGCGGGGCGCGGGTTCCGTTCTGGTGGGCACCCTTCGGCGTGGCTGGCGGCGAGTCCGCGGGGTGACCACGCGGGGAGCGGACACGACTGCCCGGACCGGTCGCGGGGCGGCACGAGGCGAAGCGTCCGCCCCTCCCGCGAGCGCCGAACCCGTCGGCCCCCGGATGATCGGCCCTCCGCCGTTGGGCCCTCGCCTGGCCGGCGCCCACGTCACGGAACCTCGCCTGGCCGGCCCTCGCCTGGCCGTGCTGCGCCTGCTCGGCCACGGCTGGATGCTGTGGCGCGTGCCCGGGGGGTTGATGCGGCGGGGGTTCATCGTAGTCTTCTGCTGGCTGAGCATGGCCGGGTTCGCGGCGGCGGGTCTGCGTCCGCGATGGACCGACCTCGCGGCCTCCGCCACCTTCGTTGTTCTCGGGGCGCTGGCCGTGGTGGCGTCCGGACGGCTGGGTGAGGATCTGACCGTTCCCGGGGCCCGACGTCATGACCTGCTGTCCACCTGGACGGTGGCGGCGGCGGTCCTGCTGCCGCCGTTCTACCCGGCGGTTATCAGCCTGCCGCTGTGCTGGCTCGCCGGCCGTCGTGATCCAGTACAGCCGCCGCATCTGCGCGTGTTCCACGCCGCGGCGTTGGGCATCGCGGGCTTCTGTGCCTCCAGCGTCCATCTGCTGCTTAGCCCCGATCGAGGGCCGTTCACCGTCGACAACCTCGTCGGGTCCGGCGTCGCGGTGCTGGCCTTCCTCGCCGCGGTTGCGGTTTACCCGGTCGTGGCGAGGCTGACCGTGATGGGGATGAGGCTGACCGTGATGGGGATGGCGACGTCCGACGGTCGGGAGAGCCTCGATTCGTGCTCCGGTGTGGCGGCCGGTCCAGCCCGGCCGGGCTGGCCGGACCGGACCGGGGTCGTCCCGTCACCTGTCATCCCAGCCCGGACCCCGCTCCGGCATGCGTGCCGCGACC
>NZ_CDWWXB010000188.1:4785-7357 GCF_977971855.1 Frankia sp. CoWAU3
GGTCGCGGTGCTGTGGGTGGCGAACCCGTTGCTCATGCTGGCGATCACGCCCCCCGTCCTGCTGCTGCAACGCAGCCTGTTGCACGCCGAGCTCCTGCATGCCGCGCGGTCCGACGCGAAGACCCGGCTGGCCAACCCGGCGTACTGGCGCCGGGTGGCGGAACGCGAGATCAACCGGGCCTGCCAGGTGGGGCGTCCGCTGTCGGTGCTCCTGGTCGACATCGACCACTTCAAGCGGGTCAATGACAGGTTTGGTCATCTCATCGGGGACGTCATTCTGATCGCGGTGGCGGACGCGCTGCGGGCGGCCACCCGCCCCCGGGATCTCGTCGGACGGTTCGGGGGCGAGGAGTTCGTGGTGCTGCTCACCGAGGTCGAGCTGGAGAACGCGGCCGATGTCGCGGAACGGATCCGCCGCCAAGTCGCCGGAACCCACTGCCGGCTGGAGGGCCGGCCTCCCCTGTCGGTTACCGTGTCCGTGGGAGTCGCGACACATCACGGCCCCCGCGGCGACCTCGCCGGTCTCATCGCCCGTGCGGACTCCGCGCTCTACCGGGCCAAGGCCGATGGTCGTAACCGGGTACGGCTCGCCGGGCCGGTCTACAGCTCCGTCTGAGGCCGCTGCGGGCTCCGCTGATGCCAGGTGGCCGGTGTGCCGATCAGGCGGCGCGCGCCGCCCGGATCGTGTTGCGCAGCAGGAGCATCGTGGTGACCGGTCCCACGCCGCTCGGCACCGGGGTGAGGGCGCCCGCCACGGACGAGACGGCCGCGGCGTCCACGTCACCGACCTGCCCGGTCTCGGTCACGACGGTGCCGACGTCGATGACGGTCGCACCCGGGCGGACGAAGCCGGCGCCGACGAGGCGGGGATGGCCGGTGGCGGACACGATGATGTCGGCCTCGTGGGCGATGCTCACCAGTCCCTTGGTCCGGGAGTGGCAGATCGTCACGGTCGCGTCCTCGGCGAGCAACAGCAGCGAGACCGGCTTGCCGACCACTGGGCCGCGGCCGATCACGCATACCCGGGCGCCGGACATCGGGATGCGGGCCCGGGTGAGGATCTCCACCACCGCGGCGGCGGTGGCCGGCGCGAAGCTCGGCAGACCCAGCGCGAGCCGGCCGAGACTGCTCGGGTTCATCCCGTCGACGTCCTTGGCCGTCGGAATGTGCTCGCCGACCTCGCGGGAGGTCAGCCCGCCTGGCAGCGGCGTCTGGACGATGATCCCGTGCACGGTCGGATCGGCGGCGACGGTGTCGATCGTGTCGAGGATCGCCGCAGGCTCGCCCTTCGGCTCATGCAGCACACAGTGCACGCCGACCTTGCCCGCGGTCCGTTCGATGATCTCGGCATAGGAATACGCTGCCGGATCCGCGGTCGGCAGGACCACCGCCAGGGTCGGCGTGACTCCCGCCGCAGCCAGCCTCTCGGCCTCGTCGACCACGTACCTGCCGATCTCGGCGGCCATCGACCGCCCGTCGAGCATCCTCATGTGCCGTTCCGATCCTCGTCGTTCTCGTGGTCTGGCTCCCGTGGCCCTGCGGTCCTGATGGTCCTCCGGGCCGTTCCGCACGTCCGGGCCGTTCCGCACGGACAAGTCACCGCTGTCCGCAGGCCTTTCCCGCACTCGCGCGGGTTATGCCGTCCTGGCCCACCACGCGAAACCTGGGGAAGGCCCGGGATGCGCCGGCGCAGCGAGCGAGCGGCGGCGGGCACGGTTGTACCGTAGCAAGGCGCGTGGGCAGCTAACCTGCGCGGGGGAGCACGCCAGGGCGGCTCGGTGCACTCGGTTCCAGAACGCTCGGTTCCAGACCGGTCGGTTCTCGTGCCTCGGATTTTCGGAATAACGGATCCTCCCGGGGAAATCCTTCCGGAAGAGGCCCGCCCCTGTGCGGTGGTGCAGCCGAGGTGGGCGATTGCCGAGCGGAAATCCGTGTATTACTAGATATGATCTTCCCGGTTCGGGGTGATGGTGGCAGGTGGTGCGGTCCGGCGGAGTGGGCTGGCCGGTCGTCGACGTTCGCGATCGTTCGAGTCGGCCGGCGCTCGCGGCACGTAGCGGCCCGCTCCTCGCTGTGACATCTACGGACGGCCGGAGCGACGCACCTGAAACGACGCACCTGGCCGGAAGCGTCCGGTGCCCGCTACGCCGCATCCCGAGCCACCCGCCACACTGGCTGTGCTCAGGAACTTCGGCAGGCTTGCCGGATGTAGCGATATGAATGCGAAATTCGTCCTGCTGCGATGAGTCCACGGAACTTGATGTCAGGTAGGTAGCGAGGGTATATCATCACCATTTTCCCGAGTTTATTGTCCTGCTTCTCTTCTCGGCCACCATGGAGACGTCCCGTCCTTGACCACGACGTGGAGTATCGAGATGAAGTCATCCGCCCGCACGACCATCCGTGCGATTCTTCTGGTTTTATTCCTGGCCGCCGACTCTCCGCGACCGGGGAGTTTCCCTCGTTGAAGGCACGTCAGCTTCGGTGAGTGAGCCTTTCCGCGTAACAGCCCGTGACGTTTAGCGATCGCCGATGTGTTGTTCGTGTAGTGGCTGTTTAGGTGGTGCGGCGG
>NZ_CDWWXB010000189.1:0-4026 GCF_977971855.1 Frankia sp. CoWAU3
CACATCGCCGGAGACCGCCGCCGGGCACTCCAGTTCATAGCCACTTAACGCAACGGGCCGTCACACCACGCGACCTTCGCGCAGCCCTGGGCGTTCACCACCTCCGCCACGGCGGTGTCGACCAGCAGGTCCAGACGCGTGGTGAGGGTGCCGTCGGCGCCCATGCCGACCTTCTCGGCGAGCTCCGCGCGCGTATACCGCTCGCGCGCATCGCGAAAGGCGCCCACCGCCGCGCGGGCGGCTGCGGCCAGCGCGGGATCCGTCCCGGACGGAATCTCCGGCTCGGGAACCGGCCACCGGGTCACCGCCGCACCCCCAATTGTCACCAGACACCCCAGGATGACAACACGGACCGCACCACCGGCCACGGGCGGCGCGGCTCGACCAGCACAAAGTCAGCGCGCAGCCCCGGCTCGAGCCGACCGCGGTCGGGAAGTCCGGCGACCTCGGCCGGCCCGGCGGTCACCAGGCCGATGGCGGCCGGCAGGGTGGCGAGCCCCTGCTCGGCGAGCAGCATGGCGGCCGCGAGCAGACCGGAGGGCAGGTAGTCCGACACCAGCGCGGTCACCAGGCCGCGGCCGACCAGGTCACGGCCGGAGGCGTTGCCGTTGTGGGAACGTCCCCGCAGGATGTTCGGGGCGCCTATGACGACGGGAAGTCCGTGGGCGCGGGCGGCTTCCGCCGCTTCGATCGTGGTGGGGAACTCGGCGACCGCGCAGCCGCGGTCCCGCAGCTCGGCGATCTCGGCGGCCGAGCTGGGATCGTGCCCGAGCAGCCGGATTCGCGCCGAGCGCGCGGCGAGCCAGACCAGGGCCTCCTCGCGGATGTCGAGCCTGCCGTCCCGGTCGGCGATGAGCTGGTCGACATGCTCGCGAGCCTCCGCGTCGGACATGCCGCGGCTGCCCATCAAATAGCGCTCGTAGTGCTCGCGGACGGCGTACTGGCCCTGGCCCGGGGTGTGGTCCTCGTGGGAGACCAGGGCGCCGTCGGGAACCTGGTCCAACCGCCGCGCCAGCGCGGACAGCGCTTCCGGGCTGCGCACGTCGAGCCGGTACAGGATCCGGTGGTCGACGAGCCCGCCGGTATAAGCATCGATCGCCTCGCACGTCTTCTCCGCCTGGCCCACGCTGCGCGGGATGTCGTGGTGGGTGTCCTCGAAGGAGATGCCGTGGAACACGGTCGTCACGCCCGCGGCCCGCAGCTTGCCCTCGAAGGACAGCAGCGCGAACTCGATCGGCAGCTCGGCGCCCGGTCGGGGCAGCTGCTCGTTCTCGAGCCCGTCGCTGTGGGTGTCGACCAGACCGGGCACGCACAGCAGGCCCTGACCGTCCACGTCGGCTCCGGAGCCGGGCGGATGCTTCTCGACGGCGGCGATGCGTCCTCCGCGGACCACGATCCGGGCGTCCTCAAGCAGCCGGTCGGGCAGCACGGCCCGCACGTGGCCGAGCACGTAGTTGGCGGGTGGCGCGGCCGGGGGCCAGGATGGCGGGGTCCAGGATCCGGTGACGGTCGTGCTCATGCCACACCCGCCAGCAGGTCGGCGCAGCTACCGGACCGCTCGACCAGACCGCCGGACATCAGCACGACCCGCGACGCGAGCCGCCTCATCGCATCGAGGTCGTGGAACACCGCGAGCACCGCGACTCCTTGCGCGGCAAGAGATCCGATCAGCTCCAGCGCGGCTTCGCGGTTGGCCGGGTCCAGCGCGGACACCGGCTCGTCGAGCAGCAGCAGCCGCGGTGGGCGCACCGTGCCGGCCGCGAGGTTCACCCGCTGCCGCTCGCCGCCCGACAGGACGCCACAGTCGACGTCCCACAGCCCTTCGTCGAGGTTCAGCCGCCGCAGCGCGGCCGCGGCCGCGTCGCGCGCCTCGGAGCGGTCGAGCCCCCGGCGGCGGGCCGCCGCGGCAACGACCTCCCACGGCCCGGTCCGCGGCGGCGCGGACAGGAATTGGGACACGTACCCGATCTCTCGGCCCCGCAGCCGGGCCATCGCCCGGTCCGCCAGCCCGGTCAACTCCACGTCTCCGGTAGCGGTGCGCAGCCACACCTCACCGGAGTCGGGCAGGTAGGTGCGGTAGACGCAGCGCAGAAACGACGACTTCCCGGCGCCGCTGGGGCCGGCCAGGGCGACGTGTTCGCCCGCGCGCACGTCGAGGTCGACACCGTGCAGGGATTCGACCCTCCGGCCGTCGATGGTGTGCAGGACGAAGGACTTGCGTAGCTCGCGCACGGACAGCACTGCTTCCATCTGGTTTTCCGGGTGGTTTTCCATGCGGCTCACCTCCTGGCCGCGGCGACGAGCCGCTGAGTGTAGGGATGGTGCGGATCGTGGAACAGCTGGTCGGTCAGGCCCTGCTCGACCACGCGCCCGAGCTGCATCACCACGGTGCGGTCGGTGAGCGCCCCGATCACCGCGAAGTCGTGGCTGACCACGACGGCGGCGACGTCCCGCTCGGCGAGCAGGCCGCGCAGCAGGTCGAGCACCCCGGCGGCGACCGAGGCGTCGAGACCGGTGGTGGGCTCGTCAAGCAGCAGGACCGGCGGGTCGGTGGCGAGCGCCTTGGCGATCTGGACGCGCTGGCGCATGCCCCCGGAGAACGTGCGCACCGGATCGTCCATGCGCGCCAGCGGCACTTCGACCCGGTCGAGCAGTTCCGCGGCCCGCCGCCGGATGGCGTGGAAGCCGCGCCAGCCCGCGGCGGTGAGCCGTTCGGCGATGTTGCCGCCCGCCGTGATGTTGAGATCCAGTCCCGCCGCCGGGTCCTGGTGGACGACGGCCATCGCTCCGATCCGCAGCAGCCGGCGTTCCGCGGCGGGCAGCCGCAGGATGTCGGTGCGGCCGCCGTCGACCCCGGCCAGCCGTACCTGCCCGGCGGTGGCCGCCTGGTCACCGATCACGCAGCTGAGCACGGTGGACTTGCCGGAGCCGGACTCACCGATCACACCGAGGGCTTCCCCGGGAGCCACGTCGAACGAGACGTCCCAGGCCGCGACGACCGCCCCGGTGGCCGGGCTGATCGCCGTGCCGTACTCGGGCCCGGTACCGGGGATCGCGGCCGCGCCGCCCCGGCCGTGCACCTTCCCGAGGCCCGACACCCGCAGCGCCCACTCCTGCTCCGGCCCGCCGGGCACGCGCACCGAGGCGACCCGCGGTGTCTCCTCGGTGCCGCCGGCCACGGTGCCGCCGGCCACGCGGGCCCGGGGATCGAGCACCAGGTGCAGCGGCGCGCGCTCGCGATGCGCGGCCACGTCGGCGTCGTTCTCCCGCACCCGGGTGCACCATTCGATGTCACTGCACACGTAGCCGCCGTCCGGTCCGGCGTCGACCAGGAACACGTCGCCGCTGCCGCACCGCCGGCAGCGCGCGCCGGGCGCGTGCTCGACCTCGAACGGCACGTCGTCGAACGCCAGCGGACGCACGTCGGTGTGCGGCGGCACCGCGTAGATCTTCTTCTCCCGCCCCGCCCCGAACAGGTTCAGGTGCTCGCACTGGTGCATCCGCGGCACGTCCCACCGCGGGATCGGGCTCGTGGCCATCACGAACCGGCCGCCGACGAGCACCGGATAACCACTCGCCGTCGTAATCATCCCGTTCTGGACCAGGTCCTCGTACAGGCTGGTCCAGATCTTGGCGTAGTCGCCTTCGGCATGCATCCGCGCGCACTCGGCCACGGACTTCTCCACCCCGTGCAGGGGGTCGGGCACCGGCACCTGATACACGAGCACGTGCCGGTCGTCGAGCGCTTCTTCGGGAACCCGGTGCCGCGTCTGAATGACCGTGGCTTCGCGCGTGTCCGCCGTCTCCGCGCAGCCGGTGGTCGAGGCGATCATCCGGCGCAGGTTCGTGGCATTGACTCCGGCATCGTCGCCCTGGTCGATCACCTTGACCGCGTCGTCCGCCCCGATCACCGCGAGCGTCACCTGCAGACCGCCGGATCCCCAGCCGCGGGCGACCGGCATCTCCCGGGACCCGAACGGCACCTGATAGCCGGGTACGCACACCGCGGTGAGGATCGCGCGTCGG
>NZ_CDWWXB010000189.1:4352-5005 GCF_977971855.1 Frankia sp. CoWAU3
CCGGCCGTCGCGGCGGTCTCCGAGGCGGCCCGCAGGGCCTGCTTGCGCTCGACGATCGAGCGGAACGTCACGTAGTGCGGCAGCTTGAGGTGTTCGATGAACCCGGCGGAGTCGAGCCCGTCGACGGTCAGCAGCAGCAGCTGCTCCAGCGGCCCCTTCCGCCCGAACCGCCGGTTCGCGATATCCAGATTGGCCATCGCGATGGCCTTACGCTCGTTGTGGGCGAGGCACAGCCCGTAGCCGACGTCGAGCCGGGTGTGGTCCTCGTCGGCGCCGTCAAGGTCTTCGATCGCTTCCGCTTCGGTGACCCGGAACTCGCCGAGCACCACCGGGTTGCCGGTGTGCGGATGCCGGACGCGCAGCGGCACGCGGCCGTGCCGCACCTCGCCGAGGGTTACCTCGTTCACGTCACCGTCCGGCCCGAGGATCGACCGGTACCACAGCGCGACCAGCGCGCCGGTCTCCCCGCGCGCCATCGACGCCAGGACGGCGGACCGCTCGGCGGGCGGGCGCACGGCCGTGCGGGTGATGTCGACCGGTTCGGGATCATCCCGGCGGCGCCGGTCGACGATCAGGTCCAGTTTGCGGAGCACGTCGAGGAACCGCCCCGGCCGGCGCTGCTCCTCGGTGCCCACCCGCACCGGCCGGGGCGG
>NZ_CDWWXB010000189.1:5091-7409 GCF_977971855.1 Frankia sp. CoWAU3
CCGCGGCGGGAGGGGCGACGGCCCGTCCGGCTGTTCCAACAGGCGGCCGGTGTAGTCGGTGGTGCGGCCCAGCAGCTGCGGGCCGCCCGGCTCGCGGAAGGCGGGCACGATCCGGCGCAGGATGGTCATCTCGTCCGGGTCGACCGGTTCGCTCACGGCCAGCCGCGGCAGTGTCGACCGGTGCGCCCGTACGAGGTGCACCGCCTCCGTCAGGTCTCCTTCGGCCTGGCGCAGCGCCGCGGCGGCGGTGGGTTCGTGGTAGAGCCCGCCCTCGCCCATCACGCGGTCCACGGCGAGCCGGAACCGCGCGGTGATCTGCGCGGTCGAGGCCCATGGCGCCGGGGCGTGGTCGCGCGCCCGCCGGACGAGGTCCTCCGCGGCGAGAATGGCCTCCAGCCCGCCACGCGCTCCTGAGTAGCCCATCAGCCGTCCCTCCCTTCGATGACGCCTTCGACGGTGGTGCTACGCGGGATCCCGGCCATCCGCCCATCCGAGGTGATCAGCAGCAGGTCGACGCCGGCCGGGAACCCTACCACGACCTCTGCCCGCGCCGGGAGCAGACCGTCTACTCCGGACACTCGCGTCCGCCCCGGCACCCCGGGCCCGGACAGCACCCAGTCGCCGCCGTCCACGTCGGACACGTCCACGTCGGACACGGCGAGGTCGGACACGGCGAGGCACGCCAGCGCGCCCTCCTCCGGCGCGAGCGCGCTCCCCCGGCACAGCGCGCGCAGCTCGTCCGCGGTCACCGGCCGCATCGCAGCGACGAAGCGGGCCGCCGAAACGGGCACCGCCGGCGCGGAGGTGACCACGCCGACCAGCTCGGCCCAGTCCCCGCCGTCCTCGCTGCCGTCCAGCACCGCGATTCCGGTGCCCAGATCGGCCATCGCCAGCACCGGCAGCAGCACCGCGGGCGTCACGCCGAGCCGGTCCGGGGGCAGCGCGACGATCCGGCCGGGCCGGGCCAGCGCGGCCAGCACCGCGCGGAACACCTGCTGTGATTCGTCCGGCCGCAGCGTGGCCGCCGCGATTCGGTCCACGAGCGCTCCGGTCACGTCAGCTCCTCGAACTCGACGATCGTGGGCGCCAGCTGCGCCCATTCCTCGGCTTCCCGCTCCTCGCAGCGCCGGGCGACGTCCCGGCACAGCTGCTCGACCCGCGGCGAACACGGCCGCGCGGACTCCACCTCCGCGTCGAGCACCGCGGCTGCCAGCGCGGCGGCCCGGTCGTCGCCGAGCCGCATCGACCAGCCGCGCTGCCCCGCGAGCTCCACCTCGGCCCGGCAGGCCAGCACGTCACCGAGCAGGAACCGTTCCGCCAGCACGGGTTCGCGTACCTGAGCGGCGACCACACCCACCTCGGGGCCGACCAGCACCCGCACCGGGACGCCGTCGGCGAGGCACTCGTCGGCCAGCGCGACGAGTTCCTCCCGTTCGGCCTGCGCCAGCAGCGCGCACCGCTGCTCGCGGCTCAACACGTCGGTCATCGCTCATCCTCGGAAATCGTTTCGGTCATCTCGACGATCACGCGGACCGCGTCCGCCCTGGTCCACCCGGTGCCGCACATCAGCACTCGGTCGGTCGTGGCATCCCGGCTCACGCTTTCGGTGAGGTACGCGGGGGTGCTCGCCTCGATCCGCAGCGCCTGCAGCACCCTCGGCGGCGGCACATCGAGGCTCACCCGGCACCACGCCCGCACCGGGTGCACCCGGCCCATCTGCCGTAGCACCAGGTCGAGCGACTCGACCACGTGCACCGCCAGGTGCAGGTCGGCCACCACGTCGACCGGGATCCACTCCTCACCCCAGCTCGCCAGCAGGTCGTCGATGTAGTACTCGCGGACGACCCGGTGCGCGAGCGCACCCGGCTCCCGTTCGAGCCGCGCGGCCTCCGCCGCCGGCAGCCCCACTCGGTCCGCGGCCTTCACCAGCGACCGCGGCGTGGCCCCGGCGGCCTCCACCGTCTGGTGCCATGACGGTGGGAGGCTGCGTGAGATCACGTAGTCGATGCGGGAGTTGACGAAGGTCCCGGCGCCCTGGACCCGGCGGACCATCAGCCGCCGCTCCAGCTCCTGCAGCGCCGACCGGGCGGCTGCCCGGCCCACCCCGAACCGGCTGGCCAGCTCGGGTTCGCTCGCCACCCGGGTACCGGGCGCGGAACCGGCCAGCTCGGCGGCCAGCCGGTCGGCGATCTCCAGATACTTCGTCATGTCCAGCACGATGCTCGCGCAGCTTGTCCGGACAACTGCGCCGCCCGGAACGCGCAAGGCCGCCTAGGTGAACATTGCAAACAGTTATTCCCAAAAAACCTGTTCCTAAT
>NZ_CDWWXB010000190.1:0-6911 GCF_977971855.1 Frankia sp. CoWAU3
TGTCGAGCTCGTCCAGCGACGGGGTGGGCTCCTCACGAACAAGGCACGTAACCCTGACCAGGAGGCAGCCCTCACACGTCTTGATCGCTTCTTCGGAGGCGACTGGTGGCGCGAGATCTACCTCGACTCTCGAGGTGGCGGGTCGACTCTCACCGCGAGCCAGGACGCCCTCGCCGTCGTTGACGAGTTCCGCAAGAAAGTCCGGGCGCAGACCGGGCATGGCGCCTTCTGCGTTCCGATCCGCCGGAAGCCGCACCACCTTCCGCTGTTCATCCTGGTGCTGTTTTACCAACGCCCGGTCGCGACCTGGAAGTTCAACGAGGCCGCTTCCGGGGCCAATGCCGACTGGAGGGCAGCCTGCCGAGGCGAGGAGCTCGCCGAGGATGAAGACCGGCGACAGGGGCAACTCACCCTCGACGAGCTCCTCCCGTCGCCCGAGCAGCAGGCCGCAGATGAAGCAGAGAGACTGGGGCGGGAGTGGGTGGCCGAGATCTCGAACAACCTCCGTCTGCTCGCCTCCGAGAAACACCCAGTCCCACTCCTTCCCCGCATCGTCGACGTGTACGGTCAGACGCTCGGCCTGGCCCGCGACAAGCACGTCCGTCGCGCTTGGGACGCACTCGCCAAGGCGAACGTTGTACGCCCCCGGGGCAAGGTCCGGTACGTCTACCAGGACACCATCGCCTCGGTCGGCGCCCCCTGACCCGCCGCGAGCCTCCTGCACAGCGGACAGCGGCCTACCTGACGCGGCCACGACTGGCCAGCGGACTCGACAACCTGCTGGGCCGTTCATCGACGCCGTCGCTTACGGACGATCGCCAGGCACTGTTGCGTTACGGGGAAGCTGAGCATGCCAGCGGCCGGTGTGGCTGCCTGTCAGACGGCGGCGGCGAGCTCAGCGAACGCGGCTGCCAGCCTCATCTGCCGGTTGCTGTCGATCCCGAGTTCGTAGTGGCCGCGGCGGATGTTCTGGACCAGAGCATGCCCGGAACTGATCGTCTGGACCGACCGGAGGCGTTTCAGCCCGCGCATCGGCCGGAGCCGTGCTTTCAACCGGCCATGGTCGGCTTCGATCCGGTTGTTCTCCCGAGGGGCGTCGACGTGGCAGGCCTCGGGCAGCAGCTCGTCGAGAATCCTCGGGTAGACCGAGGCCTTGTCGGTCGTGACCTCGGCCGGTCGCCGACCATGTGTCAGCGCGCGGGTGAAGAAACCGCGGGCAGCGGGCTGGTCGCGGCAGGTGCTGGCGAGGACGTCGATTGTCGGAACCGGTGGACGGACGCGACGTCGACGCATCACTCGATCATGACTGATCGGCGGCCTCCGGACAGCGGACTCCGCCGATGCAACAGAGCCGTTCCGGGCACCTACCCGGCGCGAGAGCGGATCCTGCAGATCCGCGAAATACACCGAGTGGCAGGCGAAGCCCGTGGGTTTCGTCTCCTACGGCGGTCATGCGGGCGGGCTGCGTGCGGTGGAGCACCTGCGTCAGGTATTCGCCGAGCTGCACGCGTTCACCGTCCGCGACACTGTCAGTTTCCACACGCCGATGCGTGTCACCGGCGCCCGGTCATTCCGCACGCGCCTTGGTCCAGAACATCCGCCGCGGCCACTACGAACTCGGGATCGACAGCAACCGGCAGATGAGGCTGGCAGCCGCGTTCGCTGAGCTCGCCGCCGCCGCCGCCGTCTAACAGGCAGCCACACCGGCCGCTGGCATGCCCAGCTTCCCCGTAACGCAACAGCGCCGAACCAGCCAGCCACACACCCGCACGAAGACCAGATAGAGCAGGCGGATGGACACAGCTGACCATCATGCCGGCAGCCCGCTCCACCGCGTCAGCGCGTCAGCCCAGCTCACGGGCCCAAGCCGACTTCTGGCACCCCACAACCTCGGCAGGCTGTCCCGCCTCCGGCGACGGGTCGCTCATACGGTGACCGCTCGGGCACCCAGCAGGGCCTTGAGGTCCCCGAGCAGCGAACTACTCGCCTGCACCTGGAGTTCGAGCAGGAGCAGATGCGTGTTCTGCGGGCCTTCGAGACGCAGGTGCACCGGAGTTGTCCCGGGATGGGTCGTCAGGACGAGTTTGAGGTCATCGACCAGCGGTGGTGTGATCTTGTGTGACGGCAGAGTGATGACGACCAGCGGTCCGTTCACGTGCGTCGCGACATCGACCACCGTCAGGTCCTGGGCGAACAGCGAGACCGACCCCTCCCGCTCGTTGATCCTGCCCCGCACCGAGATGACCGCGTCGGTCACGAGCGCGTACGAATGGACCTCGTAGGACTGGGGGAAGAACACCACCTCGACGGAGGCGTCGAGATCCTCGACGGTCACGATCGCCCACGCTTTGGCGGTGTTCTTGTTGATCCGCTTATCGATCTTGCTGATGATACCGGCGATCTGTACGGTCGTCCCGTCGCTGGCCTCGGCGAGGTCGACGATCCGGGTGTCGCGGTGGCGATCCAGCGCCCGCTCGGCACCCTCCAGCGGATGCGAGGACACGTACAGGCCGAGCATGTCGCGTTCCTGGGCCAGCAGCTCCTTCTTCGGCCATTCGGGGCCGGACAGGTCCAGGTCGAGTCCTAGCGCCGGGCTCTCCTCCTCCTTGCCGGCGCCCCCGTCGCCGAACAGGTCGAACTGGCCGATGGCCTCGGCCCGCTTCGTGATGATCACCGCGTCGATCGCGTTCTCGTGCACGTTGACCAGCACCCGGCGGTGATGGCCCAGCGAGTCGAACGCCCCGGCCTTGATCAGCGAGTCGATGGTGCGCTTGTTGCACACCCCGATGTCGACCTTCTGCAGGAAGTCGGCGAACGACTCATACGCGCCCTTCCTCCGCCGGGCCGCGGCTATCGAGGCGACGACGTTCTCCCCAACATTACGGACGGCCCCCAGGCCGAAGCGGATCGAGTCCCCGACCGCACCGAACCGCAGGTCCGACTCGTTGACGTCGGGGGGCAGGACCTGGATACCCATCCGGCGGGTCTCCGCCAGGTACACCGCCATCTTGTCCTTGTCGTCACCGACGGACGTCAGCAGCGCCGCCATGAACTCGGCCGGGTAGTTGGCCTTGAGGTAGGCCGTCCAGAACGACACGACGCCGTACCCGGCGGTGTGGGACTTGTTGAACCCGTAGCCGGAGAACGGGACGAGTACGTCCCACAGCGCCTGGACCGCCGCGTCGGTGTAGCCCCTCTCCTTCATCCCGGCGGAGAACCGAGCGAACTCCTTGTCCAGGATCTCCTTCTTCTTCTTACCCATCGCGCGGCGCAGCAGGTCGGCGCCGCCAAGGCTGTAGCCGGCCAGCTCCCGGGCGATGGCCATGACCTGCTCCTGGTAGACCACCAGATGGTAGGTCTCGCCGAGGATGGGCTCCAGCGCCTCGGCGAGCTCGGGATGGATCGGGAGGATCTCCTTGCGGCCGTTCTTGCGGTCTGCGTACTCGATGTGGCTGTTGGCCGCCATCGGTCCGGGCCGGTAGAGCGCGAGCACGGCGGCGATGTCGCCGAACTTCGTCGGTGCCATCAGGCGCAGCAGGTTCCGCATCGGCCCGCCGTCGAGCTGGAACACCCCGAGCGTGTCCCCGCGGGCCAGCAGCTCGTACGTCTTGGCGTCCTCCAACGGGAGGGTGGACAGGTCGATGTCGACGCCGCGGTTGCGCTTGACGGCTTCGATCGCGTCACCGATGACGGTGAGGTTCCGCAGCCCGAGGCAGTCCATCTTGAGCAGGCCCATCTCCTCGCACTGAGGAAACGGGAAGCCGGTGATGATCGCGCCGTCGTTGTCCCGGCGATGGATCGGCAGGACATCCAGCAGCGGCTCCGAGCACAGGATGACCCCGGCGGCGTGGACACCAGTGCCGCGGGTGAGCCCCTCCAGCCCCCGCGCGGTGTCGATGACCTTCCGAACCTTGGTGTCGGTCTCGTACTGGGCCCGGACCTCGGCGGCCTCACCGTACCGCTCATGGTTCGGGTCGAAGATCCCGGCCAGCGGGATGCCCTGGCCCATCACATCCGGCGGCATCGCCTTTGAGATCTTGTCACCGAGGGCGTAGTCGTAACCCAGCACCCGGCACGAGTCCTTGATCGCGGCCTTGGCCTTGATGGTGCCGAAGGTGTTGATCTGCGCGACGCGGTCCTCGCCGTACTGCTCGGTGATGTAGCGGATCACCTCACCGCGTCGACGTTCGTCGAAGTCCAGGTCGATATCCGGCGGGCTGATCCGCTCCGGGTTGAGGAACCGCTCGAAGATCAGCGCGTGCTTGATCGGGTTCAGCTCGGTTATACCCAGGATGTAGGCGATCATCGACCCGGTCGCCGATCCACGCCCCGGACCCAGCCCGATGCCCCGATCTCTCGCGAACTTGCAGATGTCGGCGACGACCAGGAAGTAAGCCGGGAAACCCATCTTGTCGATCACGCCGACCTCGTAGTCGACGCGCTCGACCACATCGGCGGGCACGCCCGCAGGGAAGCGCCACGTCAGTCCGCGGTCGATTTCCTTGCGCAGCCAGGACAGCTGCGTCTCACCCGCGGGGACAGGGTAGCGCGGCATCCGGTCCACAAACTTGAAAACATCGTCGTAGGACTCGACGCGCTCGGCGATAAGCAGAGAGCTGTCGCAGGCCCCGGGGACCTCACTGTCCCACAAGTTGCGCATTTCCTCCGAAGACTTGAGATAATATCCCGATCCGTCGAATTTGAAACGGGTCGGATCGTCGAGTTTTTTACCGGTGCCGACGCACAGCAGCACCTCGTGGCTGCCCGCCTGGTCCTCGGTCACATAGTGCGAGTCGTTCGTGGCCAACGGGCGGAGTCCCAGCCGCTTGCCGATGTCGAGCAGCCCCTGGCGGACGCTGCGCTCGATCGGCAAACCGTGATCCATCAACTCCAGGAAGAAGTTGTCCGCGCCGAAGACCTCCTGGTAGGTGGCCGCTGCCGCGAGCGCCTTGTCGAACTGGCCCAGACGAAGCCGGGTCTGCACCTCACCTGACGGACAGCCCGTGGTCGCGATGATCCCTTCGGAGTACTGGGAGACCAGCTCGTGGTCCATCCGCGGCTTGCGGTAGTAGCCCTCGATCGACGCGATCGACGACAGCCGGAACAGGTTGCGCAGCCCGGCGGCGTTGGCTGCGAGCATCGTCATGTGGGTGTAGGCGCCGCCACCGGACACGTCACCGCCCTCACCCGCAGGGTCGACGTCGCGCTGCGAGCGTTCCCCCCACAGGACAGGCCGCTTGTGGTGGCGCGACTCGGGCGCCAGGTACGCCTCGATCCCAATGACCGGCTTGACACCGGCGGACTTCGCACCCTGATAAAATTCGTAGGCACCGAACATGTTACCGTGGTCGGTCATCCCGACGGCCGGCATCCCCAGCTTCGCCGCTTCCTTGAAAAGCAGGCCCGTTTTCGCCGCACCGTCCAGCATCGAATACTCAGTGTGCACATGGAGGTGAACAAAAGAATCCGTCGGCATCCCAGTCCCCTCTCGCCCACAACGGCCCGCCGGTCGGAGTCTAACCCCGCCACCCAGAGCCACCGGAGAGGCACGCGGCACAACAGCCCCTAAGCGCGTTGATCCTCCAAAGACAATTCGTTGAGATCAATGGTGGACCCGTCGACATACCCGAGAACGCAGCGACGCGATGAGGCGCGCCCTGCGCCGTGACCAACCACGTGCCGCGCGAGCGCGCCGGCTCTGTTGCATCGGCGGAGTCTGCTGTCCCGCGGCTGTCGATCGGTCATGATCGTGTGATGCGTCGACGGCGTGCCTGTCCACCGGTCCCGACATCGGAGTTCGCGGGGTTTCGGTTCCCACCTGAGGTGATTGTCCTCGCTGTCCGCTGGTACCTGCGGTACGCCCTGTCCTACCGGGACGTCGAGGAGCTGCTCGCCGAACGCGGCCCCGAGGTCGACCACGTCACGGTCTACCGGTGGGTGCAGCGCTTCACGCCCTTGCTGGTGGAGGCGGCCCGGCCGTGCCGGCACCTGCCCGGGGACAGGTGGTTCGTCGACGAGACGTATGTCAAGGTCGCCGGCCGGTGGACGTACCTGTACAGGGCGGTTGACCAGCACGGGCAGGTCATCGACGTCCTCGCCAGCGCACGGCGCGACCAGGCTGCGGCACGCCGGTTCTTCACCGCGGCGCTGTCTCACGGCCGCCGGCCGGTCGAGGTCACCACCGACAAGGCCGCCGTTTACCCGCGGATCCTCGACAAGCTGGTACCCGAAGCCTGTCACGTGGATGCCGCGCGGGAGAACAACCGGATCGAATCCGATCACAGCCGGTTGAAAGCCGGGCTCCGCCCGATGCGCGGACTGAAACGGCTGCGCTCCGCCCAGACGATCAGCGCAGGGCATGCCTTCGTCCAGAACATCCGCCGCGGCCACTACGAACTCGGGATCGACACCGACCCGCACGCACGGCTGACAGCCGCGTTCACCGAGCTCACCCTCGCGATCTGATCACCCGTTCGGCAGGGTCAACCATGCCCCGCCTTCCCCCAACGCAACAGACCCTCATAGCGCACTCCCAGGATGTCAGGGGCTCCCTGACACCCTGGGTTGTCAGGGAGCCCCTGACAACCGCCAGGCGCGTTCGCGTACCGGAAGCTCTCGTCGCGTCGTTACTGAGACACGCTCCTAGCATCGGGCCGCCCACCGGCTGGTCCGTCGGCGGAGGTTCGCGGACGCCCGATATGATGTGGGCTGCCCGTTCCGCTGCGTGCCCGAGGCGTCGCCGGGCGCTGGCCGTCACGCGCGGGACCGGGTAGCCGTCGTGCAGTCTGCTCGTGTCCGCATGGAGGAGCCCCGTGAGCACCCGGGTCGAGACGCTGGAGTTTCAGGCCGAGGCGCGTCAGCTTCTGCAGCTGATGGTCCATTCGATCTACTCGAACAAGGACATCTTCCTG
>NZ_CDWWXB010000191.1:0-6143 GCF_977971855.1 Frankia sp. CoWAU3
CCTGCCACCCGTCGAACCCGACCCCGCCCCCTACACCGGCCCCGACTGGCAGGTGATGATCGGCCTCCTCGGCCCCCTGGCCGTCGTCGCCCGCGACGGCCGCCGACCCTCACGCGACCTTGCCCGCGAACGCACCCTGGAAGTCCTCGCCTGGCTCGCCACCCACCGCGGCCGCACCCGCACCGACCTGGAAGCCGCCCTCTGGCCCACCGGCGCCCAGACCCGCTCCATCAACAACCAGCTCGGCTGCGCCCGCAGCATCCTCGTCGCCCTCGCCGGCGAACAGGCCCGGCAATGGCTCCCGACCCGCCACACCACCATCACCCTCCACCCCGCCGTCGTCACCGACCTCGACCTGCTCCACGCCCACATCCGCCACGCCGAAGCCCATCGTCGCCATCCCGAGGTCGCCATCGCCGCCCTCACCGAGGGACTCGACCTCGTCCGCGGCACCCCCGCCCGCCACCCGTGGATCGACGCCGAACTCGGCTCCCAGCTCACCACCACCGTTGTCCGCGCCGCCCTCCTCCTCGCCGACCTGCACCTCACCCACGGCGATACCGCCGCCGTCCTCGACGCCACCCGCCGCGGCCTCGCCGTCCTGCCCGCCCACCCCGGCCTGTTCGCCCAGCGCATGCGCGCCTACGCCCACGCCGGCGACCGCAGCGCCGTCCGCGCCGAATACCACTCCTACCTGCGCGCCGAACAAGCCGACCCCCTCTGGGACGGCGCCACCGACCCCGACCTCGAAACCCTCTACCGCACCCTCACCCACAGCACCCACCGCCGGCCACCGGTCGATCTCCGAATCCGAAGATCTTGATCGTGTGGGGCTGTAGGTGCCGATCATCAGGACATACGCTCGGCGGCATGAGAGGCCGTTTCTGCTGGCCGCCGGAAAAGGCCCACCGTGACGGTTCATGGTGAGCGATGGTGAGACGACGGACGACCCGACACGGGAAACGATCGGCGGGGTCAAACGGTCGTAGCGACGGTCCGGCTGCCTTCTCCCCGGTCAACGACGACGAGCATCGGCCCGTTGAGACCGCTGAAGAAGTCGCGGCTGACCACGTCATACGCGCGTCGCGCGGTGGCCGACGTGGGCTCCGCGCCCGCGTCGGCGCCACCGAGCCGCAGGGTTACCACCGGTGCCGCCATGGCGACAAGCAGCACACACGCCGCGGCCACGGCGACAGCCGGGTGGCGCCCCACCTGCCTGGCCCACCACGATCGCACGCCCGGCCGGTGCGGTAGGCCACGACCCGTCGTGGTCAGGGAATGCCGTCCGACCCAGCCCAGCATCCGGGTGCCGCCGAGGACGAGCAGCGCTGGCAACAGCGTGAGGGTGACCAGGGCGCTGAGCACCCCGGCCACCCCGGCCGCGAGGGCGACTCCCGTGAATGGGCCCAGGTCCAGCAGGAGCACGCCGGTCATCGCCACGCTCAGGCACACGCCACCGGAGGCCAGGGCGGCAACCGACTTCACCATCGCCTCGGTGGCCGCGTCGACCGGGCTCACACCCCGTGCCAACGCAGTCTGCGCCCGGTACACGACCAGGACGGACCCGCCCAGGCTGACCCCGAGGGCGATCATGCCGCCAAGCAGAGCGGCGAAGGGAGTAGTCAGGACATGGTGGGACAGTACTGTCGTGACGGCCACGGTGGTGACGGTGGCCATGGCCGCGACGACAGCGGCGATCATGGCGGCCACCCTCGAACGCAGGGTCAGGCACAAGACCGCCAGCGCGACGGCGAGGGCGGCCAGCAGCGGTCGGATCGGGACGCCGGCCGAGGTGAGCGCGGTCGCGCCCGGTCCGCCCAGCTCCACCTGAAGCTCGGGGCCGCCGTAGGACCGGGCCGTGGCCGAGACCCGTTTGATCGCGCCGAGGTCGAGTTCGAGCGCCGACGCTTTCATGATTACCGGAGCCACCGCCGTGCGCCCGTCGGCACTGACCGGTGACACACCCAGCACCATCCTGCCTAGTGGTCCGAACGGGTCGGCGACGGTGAGTACCCCCGGCAGCTTCCCGACATCGGCGAGCAGCTCCTCGACCTGTCGGTGCACCAGCGGGTCCGCCAGCGTGCCGCGCCTGGCGTGCAGCACGATCTGTTCGGTGTCCGGCAGGACGCCGCCCGGAATCACCTTGCGCGCCAGATTCATTGCCCGCTGCGACTCGGAACCGGGAACCGTCACATCGTGGCTGTATTGCGCGTGACCCGCGATCACGAAGAACACCGCAGGCAGGAGGAGCACCGCCCACATGCCGACCGCGATCCAGCGACGGCGGGCACACAGACGTGCGACGCCTGTCAACGCAACGATCAGCATGGTTGGCCCTTCGCTATTTTGGACAACCTATCTCGCGGACAAGCAACGTCAATCACTCTTTGGTGGGGCTCTTTGGTGGAGCTCGTCGTCCGATAATTCTGGAGACGATTCACGGGAGACGGCACTTTACGGCGTTCCCGCACGCCTGGCCTCGTGCTCGACCGTACCGCCACGAACTGCCCGACAACCGCTGTGACAAAATTTGTTCACCGGTTCCGGCACCACATTTTTCGGTGGCAAGAATGTGGACGGCGGTATCGGTGCCGCTCGGGGTACCCCGATGGTGGCGCTGACCGGGTCGACCGGGTCGACTGGGTCGACCGGGCCGAGCGGGCCGAGCTGGAGCTCCTCGCCCGCTGCACCTGGTACCACCTGCCTCACTGGCGTGGGGTTGCCCCACTTCCAGGTTCCCCCCGGCAGGCCGGACGGCGCCACAGCGGTTCGGATCCCGCCGCGGCGGCCTGGCAGTCGGCGGGGAAGCGGGAGCGCGGCCGTGGCGGTGGCGAGCATGAAGGGCACGCGACTCCGAGTTACTGTGCCGCCCTGGTCCAAGCGTTCGCTTGGCCGGACGCGGGCGGGCTCACAAGAGCCGGCGAGGGGACTCGAACCCCTAACCCCTCGATTACAAGTCGAGAGCGCTACCAATTGCGCCACACCGGCCGGTGCCTCGACGATACCTGAAGAGAGGACGAGGCGCAGCGCGCGGCGGTGGGTGAGCAGCGCGGACAGGTCGAGGATCAGGCCGGGGGCATGATCCCAGAGGCCGGGGGTGGTGGGGCCGTCGCAGATGCCGCGCAGGTCCTGTTCGAGGATGGTGGCGCAGGCGTCGAGGAGGGGGCTGCGGCGGTCGAGGAGTTCGGTGGGGGTGGTGTCGAGGTTGGCTGCGAGGGTGTGGTCGGGGTGGGCGAGTAGCCGGCGGACGTCGACCAGGGTCGGGGTGGTCTGTTGGGTGGACAGGTGGCGGGCGACGGCGGTGAGCAGCCGCTGCTGGCTAACCGGGAGTTCGGCTTGGCCGAGGGCGACGGCGAGCAGTGCCGTGAGCACCGCGGCGCGGCGGGCCACCTGGTCGTCGAGACCCGTCCGGGCGGAGACGGCGCCGGGGCCGGTGCCGGTGCCGAGGGGGTTGACGCGCAGGTAGCCGCCGGGGCGGAGGCGCAGGGTGGCGTATCCGAGGCGGTCGCCGAGGGGGGTCCATTCGCCTTTGGGGTCGATGACGGCGGTGAAGCGGGGCCGGCCGTGCAGGGCGGCGAGCGCGGCGGCGCGGTGCACGTACGATTTGATGATCGCAGATTTGCCGTAGGCGCCGGCGCCGGAGACAACCATGTTCGGTCCCTGGATGAGGCCGGCCTGGTAGGCGTCGATGATGTCGAAGTGGAAGGCGCCGCCGGCGAGCCGGTTGGCGCCGAGGAACACGCCGTGATCCCCGAGGCCGGCTTCGATCGACCAGGGGTTCACCACGCACAGGTGTGCGGTGGTAGCGACGTTCCACGGCAGGGCGAGCCGGGCGCCTTTCGGCCCCCACCGGCCCCATCCGCGTTCTCGCCCGGGTCCGCGTTCGTGTCGGCGTTCGTGTTCTCGGCCGTTCCGGGTGAGAGGGTTGGGCATCAGGGTGCTCCGGTGACGGTCGGCCGGGGTGCGAGGCCGAGGGGGAGGGTGGCGGCCCAGGCGGTGTGATGCCGGCCGTGCAGGGGGCGCAGGTCGACGATGCCGCAGCGGGCGGCCAGGTCGACGATCGCGGCGGACGCGTCGTCGAGGTCGTGCCGGCTGGGGGCGGTGACGTCGAGGAGGCCGAGGTAGGCGTATTCGGGGTAGCCGGCGGTGAGTTCGGCGTCGCGGCGGTCGATGTCATCGTGGGCCTGGGTGAGGTGGACGGGGACGCGGAAGGCATGCCGGTCGCGGAGGTGGACGGCGGTGTCGACGGAGACGGTGTCGCTGTTGATGCGTCGGCGGGAGACCCGCCACGGCACCGGGGTCATTGTGAGCGCGAGGGTGCGGACACAGGGAACGTCATGGAGCAGGGGGTCGAGCCAGCCCGGACGCAGTCCGCCGGTGGGCCAGCCTGCGATCCAGAACACCCGGTGCCAGCTGTCGCCGATCCGGGCCGCGTCCCACCACGCCCGCAGCGTGAGGCTGTCCGGCTGGAGGCGCTGCGGCGGTCGCGGTGTGCCGGCTCCCGGGAGATGGGCGCGGGCCGCCAGGCCCGGAGTCGATGCGCTGTCCGGCTCCGCCGCACGACTGGGGGCTTCGAGGGCCTTCGAGGCTTCGGGAGGCGGCGGGTCGGCGTGGTCGAGCACGGTCTTGGTGAGCTCGGCGGTGGACAGCAGGCCGCGGACGTGCAGGCCGGCGCTGGCGCATCGGTCGGCCAGGGTTTCGGCGGCGGCCAGCGCGGTGGCCCGGCCGTCGGCGTGGCGGCCTCCGCGTGTCGGGCGGACGGTCAGCCATAGCCGCAGGTCGTGGCGGATCAGGGCGGGCTGTGCCTCGGCGAGGAGCCGCCGGTAGGCCAGCAGCTCCCCCGCCGGCGGGCGCGCCGGCTGCCGCGACCGGGCCGCCCCCGCGGATTCCGGCTGGCGGCGGGGTTCGACGGGGAGGTCCAGGGCGGTCGCCGGTCCGGAGCGGACCGTCCAGCCGAGCCGGGCCACCGGGGTTTCCCGGGCGAACTGGGTCAGCACCCGGGCCCATCCGGCGGTCTGGCGGTCCTTCCCGGCGCCGTCGAGCAGTCCGAACGGGCCACCGCGCACGTCGAGGACCACGGTGATCGTCCCGGTGCGCCGGTCACGAACCAGACCGGCCGGTTGCCCGTCTGCGGTTGGTACCCGGCAACCGGTCGCCGCCGCTACCACCTCGACCGACCGCGGCACCGCGGGAAGATCCACCCGTTCGGACCGGCGGCCGGCGGATCCCCACCCGGCCGCCCCCGCCCCGATGCCCGTCGGCCGAGCGGAGGAGGGGACGGCGCACGGCCGGCATCCGCCGCAGGTGTGCAGGAGGCGGGTGTGCAGCAGGCGGGTGTGCAGCAGGTAGCCGGCGACGACCGGCAGGAGATGGACCAGGGGTTCCCCGCCGACCCGGACGAACGCGAACAGCAGGCAGGCCACCGCCACACCAACCCCGGCCGTCGTGCCGGAACCGCCGCCGAGCAGCCTCGGGCCCGCCGCGAGCCCGCCGACACCGAGGCCAATCAGGATGACCTGCGGGACGCTGGCGCCGAACAGCGCGGTCCCGGCTCGGCGCGGGGCGAGATGGTAGACCGGTCCGCTCATGATCCGGGCCGGTCCTCGGGTGGGGTCGCGGCCCCACCCGGACGGGCGGAGGAACCGGTGCGGGGTCGACGCCGCCAGCCCGGCGGTGCCCCTGCCGGTCCCGGCCGGAAAGACCCGCCACCGCCAGCCGGAGGGGTAGGCGGCGGGCCTCCGGGTCCCCCCAGGCCGGTCGGCCCCGTAGACCCTGACGATCCCGCGGGTCCTGGAGGACCCGACGGGCCTGGAGGTCCGGGTCTGCGTTCCCGTTCCACGCTCCCGCCGGGCGAGGCACTCGACGGGCGTCGCCGCAGGCTGACCTGCCCCGGCCGCCCACCAGACGCAGCGGTACCGGGCCCGCCACGCCGGTCGCCGACCGGTTCCCGGCCCCCGGGGTCACCCTCCCCGCCTACAGAGGTGTCCCCGGCCGGTCGGGGTCGCGGCTGCGATCGGGGCTGCCGGTGCGGCCCAGGCTGGGACTGTCCCCGCCGGCGACGCCCCGGATCGGGCAGGCTCCGTGGTTCCCCGAGCCCACCCGGCTCCCCCGATCCGGATCCACCGGAACCATCCCCCGACGGC
>NZ_CDWWXB010000191.1:6333-7074 GCF_977971855.1 Frankia sp. CoWAU3
CCCGATCCGGATCCACCGGAACCATCCCCCGACGGCCGCCCACCACCACCCGGCCCACCACGGCGGCCACCACCACCGGTGGCCACCACCGCGGCCGCCACGGAGCGCCTGCGCCCAGTAGGCGGTCTGCACCGCCTGCAACGCGGCCCGGAACGGCGCCCGGGACACCCCCTGCGCGAGCACATACGCCTCGGCGACCGGAATCAGCCGCCACACCAGGAACGGCATGAACGCGGCGATCCCGATCACCGCCATGCCCGTCAGATAGCGGCCCCACCCACCCGGTGTGGCCCGGTCCCCGTCCGCGGCGATCAGATCCGCGCCGACCCGCAACGCGATGAAAACCGCCGGTTTCGCGAACGCGACCGCCACCGTTATCTTCACCAGCTGGCCCGCCGCCTGCCGCGCCGACGGCATCGTCATCCCCGCGAACGACAACGGCGCCAACACGGCGACGATCATCGCCAGCGCGTTACGGACCACGAGTTCCAGAAAGACCATCACCGTCGCCAGGAACACCATCACGGAGACCAGCAGCCCGGGAATGTCCCGCGACGGCGGCAACGACACGATCGTCAGCAGCTCCTGCTGGCCCCCGTTACCGGAAAGCACCGCGACGGCGATGACATCGGTCAGGGACAGCAGCCGATCAACGAGCCAGGGAAACCCCAGGATCGCGAGCACCGCCAGCGGAATATCCCGCGCCAGCCGCGCGAACGCCCGCCCCGGCTCCCCCGACAC
>NZ_CDWWXB010000192.1:0-3990 GCF_977971855.1 Frankia sp. CoWAU3
TCTAGGAAACTCCCGCTAGGGCGACCGGGCGGCCTGCAGCCGCCGAGCCGTGCGGATCACCGGTTCGACGAACCGGGCCGCCAGCGGGCCGAGGACGGCCATCAGCAGCACGTAACAGGCGGCAAGCGGGCCCAGCCGGGGTTCGAGGCCGGCCGCCACCGCGAGGCCCGCGATGACGATCGAGAACTCGCCGCGTGCGACGAGGGCGGCCCCGGCCCGGAACCGGCCCATGGTCCCGATTCCCGCCGAGCGGGCGGCCCACCATCCCGTCATGACCTTTGTCGCGGCTCCGGCGATCGCGAGCAGGGACCCGGTGAGCAGCGCCGGAGGGATCTCAGCGGGATCGGTCTGCATGCCGAAGAAGACGAAGAAGACCGCCGCGAACAGATCGCGCAGCGGCCGCAGGACCTCCTCTGCACCCTCGGCGACTGGTCCGGACAGGGCGATGCCGACGAGGAACGCACCCACCGCGGCCGACACCTGCATACGCTGGGCGACCCCGGCGACGAACAGGGCCAGCCCCAGGGCCCGGAGCAGCAGGATCTCGTCGTTGCGGTGGGCCTTCGGGTTGAAGACCAGCCGGGTGACCTTCTCGCTGTGCCGCAGCGCGATGTAGAGCACCGCCACCAGGACTCCGAGCGCGATCGCCACGGTCAGCGATCCGCGCACGAACGTGTGATGGGCCAGCAACGCGGTGAGAACCGGCAGGTACACCGCCATGGCGAGGTCCTCGAGCACGAGGACGGACAGAACAACTGGCGTCTCCCGGTTACCGAGCCGCCCGAGGTCCCCCAGCACCTTCGCGATGATCCCCGAGGAGGAGATGGCCGTCACCCCACCCAGAACGACCGCCGCCGTCGGGCCCCAGCCGAGGAGGAACGCGGCGACGACCCCGGGGGTGGCGTTGAGCGCCAGGTCGAGCACCCCGGCCGGCGCCTGTCTGCGCAGCCCGGACAGCAGCTCGTCGGCGGTGTACTCCAGACCGAGGGTAAGCAGCAGGAGGACGACCCCGATCTCCGCGCCGACCCCGATGAACTCCTCGCTGGCACCGAGCGGCAGCAGGCCACCCCGGCCGAACGCCAGCCCACCCACCAGGTACAGGGGAATCGGTGAGACACTGATGCGCAGCGCGAGGTGCCCGAGGACTCCTAGGCAAAACAGAATCCCGCCGAGCTCGAGGAAGGTCGTCGCGGTGGAGTGCACGCGGTCCCGACTGCCCTCCCTGCCCGCGTCAGCCGTTGCGGAGCAACATACCGACGGATGCGGTGTTCTCCGGCGTACCGACGACAACGACGACGTCTCCGGCCTCGAATCGGAAGTCCGGCCGCGGGGATGCGAGCACCTGCTGGTCGCGGACGACCGCGACGATGGAGGCGCCGGTGCGGGTACGGGCCTGGGTGTCCCCGAGCTCGCGGCCCACGTAGGGCGAGCCGGGCAGGATCACGATCTGCTCACCGACGAGCCCGGCGAAGACACGGTTGAGGTCGGCGAGCTTCTCGACGATGCGCGGGGCACCGAGCAGCTCGGAGAGCACGTCGCCCTCCTCCGGCGTCAGCGCGATGGACTCACGCGAGGCGTCCGGGTCGTCCGCGTCATAGATCACGAGGTCCCGGCGCCCGTGATGATGGGACACGACTCCGAGCCGGCGGCCGCTGCGCGTCGCGAAGTCATGCCGCAGCCCGATGCCAGGCAGCGCGGTCTCCTCGATCTCCACAGCAACCTCTCCGGCGCTCCGATGGCCTGCCTTCCCAGGAAGGCCCAGATGACCAGCCCCATCACACAGTAGTCAACCATCCGCGACCGCGCCTGGACGGTGTGCCCGCCCGGCCCCTACCCCACGGAGCGCGGGGATCCGCGGATCCGCGCGCTCCGTCGGCGTGTCGGCATCACGACACGTATCGGTCGAGGAGGTCGAGGAGATCCCCGCCACGATGTTCTTGCGTGACGCGTTATGACGGAAGAACGTCGCAGTAGGACAATGCCGCAGTAGAGCAGCGTCGCAGTAGAGCACCCTCTCCTCGCCCCGCCCACGATCCACTCAGGAGGGTTACCCGACGTGCTGACCCGAAGCGCCCGCCTGTTCCGCCGGATCGCCCTGACCGTACTGGGTCTCGGCGTCCTCGGCCTCGGGATCGCGATGTTGGCGCTGCCGGGTCCGGGATTCCTCGTCGTGGCGCTCGGGTTCTTCATCCTGAGTCTGGAGTACGAGTGGGCGCGCAGCCGTTTCGAGCAGGCCCGACGCAAGGCCGCCGACCTCGCCGATCAGGCGGCCGCGAACCGGTTCTCGTCGGCGTTCACGATTCTGTTCGCGCTGGGGATGATCGCTGCGGGAATCGCGTGGATCGTGGTCGACACCCTTCCCGCGTCCTCCGGGTGGTCCGGCGGAAGCCTGATCCTCAGTGGGCTCGTCATCCTGACCACCATGATCGTGAGTCTCTGGCAGGCGAAGGAGGCCCGCGATGCCGGCCGGCCCACGCCCGCCGAACTCCTCGCCCGGCGGGAGCTGGAGAAGAGTCGATCCTGATGGGCGAAAATCTACTGGCCCTGGGTGACCTGATTGATTCCGAGTACGTGCGGCTGGGCGTACACACACTTGTACAGGGCCGCGCGGTCGGCGCTCGACGCCTTCGCGACGTCGTACCGCAGCGGATAGATCCGGCTGGTGGCCAGCTGGTTGCGGTCCTTCGGCAGCTGGATGGCCCTGCCCACCGAGGGGCACGCGGCGCGCACCGCGTCCTTCTGCGCCTCGGTGGCTCCCGGGGCGAAGTACACGACGGCCTCCTGTTGCGGCGGCGGCCCGTCCAACGTCGCGTAGATCCCGAAAACGATCAGGCCGATGGTGGCGAGTACCGCCACGACGACCATCGTCCGGCGCCGAGGGTCGGCCAGGTAGCGAGCGGCACGGGCGACAGCAGGTGACGACGGTGGGGCCACGTGGTGAGTCCTGTCACATCGGGGAAGGAAATCTGGTCCGGACGACGGCTGGAGCACCGCCATGACCGGACCCCCAACGTAGTCCGCCGAGCGGGTCCGTAAGGTAAACGCCCTCATGAGGCTTAGCGACCTCCGCCACGGGTGACCGCCGGCCCGCCGCTGCGCGGCGTGCTCGTACCGGTTCACCGTCGACCGGCGGCGCTGTGCCCGCGATCGCGCCCAACGGCGGGCGACCCCGATGACATCGACCTCGATGATCATCAATTATTCGACGATCATCGATCCAGCGATGATCACAACCAGTGGACCATGGGAGCGAGGAACAGGTCGTGCCATCCCTGATCGAGGACTACGCGCTGATCGGCGACACCCACTCCGCGGCGCTCGTGTCGCGCACCGGGTCGATCGACTGGCTGTGCCTGCCCCGATTCGACTCGCCGTCGTGCTTCGCCGCCCTGCTCGGCGACTCCGAGGCGGGCCACTGGAAGATCGCTCCCGTCGAGCCGGTCCTGGGCGTCAGCCGGCGCTACCGGGGCGACACGCTGGTCCTGGAGACGGACATGACGACCGCGTCCGGCACCGTGCGCATCGTCGACGCGATGTTTCCCCGCGCAGGCACGCACACCGTGCTCCGCCTGGTCGAATGCCTCGAAGGCGCGGTCCACCTGCGATCGGAGACCCGGTTTCGCTTCGACTACGGCTCCATCGTGCCGTGGGTCCGCCGGGTGGACGAGCACACCATGTCGGCGGTGGCCGGGCCGGATGCGGTCACCCTGCGGACGACCGCCCCGATGGAGGGGCACGACATGGCCACCTACGCCGACTTCCACGTCGCCGCCGGCCAGTCGGTACCGTTCTCATTGACCTGGACCCCCTCCCATCAGACTCCCCCGCCGTCCCACGACGTCCGGCGCATGATCACCCTCACCGAGGCGTGGTGGTCGGACTGGATGGCGGGCTGCACCTACGACGGCCAGTGGCAGCCGGCCGTCCGCCGGTCGCTGATCACCCTCAAGGCGCTCACCTACGCCCCGACCGGAGGGATCGTCGCCGCCG
>NZ_CDWWXB010000192.1:4200-4816 GCF_977971855.1 Frankia sp. CoWAU3
GCGGTCGCCGGTGACCCCTCCCGGGTACAGATCATGTACGGCGTTGCCGGGGAACGCCGGCTGCCCGAATACGAGATCCCGTGGCTACCGGGGTACGAGAACTCCGCCCCGGTGCGGGTCGGCAACGCCGCCGTCGACCAGTTCCAGCTCGACGTCTACGGCGAGGTCCTCGACGCCCTGCATGTCGCGCGGGTCGCGGTCGCCAACCGTCGCCAGACCGTGCCTGGGCTGGCGCTCCCCGGCGGGCAGACCATCACCGACAGCCATGCGGACGACTCCTGGCCGCTGCAGACCAAGCTGATGGACTTCCTCGAGACCGGCTGGCGGAAGACCGACGAGGGCATCTGGGAGGTGCGCGGCCCCCGCCGCCACTTCGTCCACTCGAAGGTGATGGCCTGGGTCGCGGCCGACCGGGCGGTACGCGGGATCGTCGAGTCCCGGCTACCGGGCCCTGTCGACCGCTGGTCGGCGCTGCGGGACGAGATCCACGCGGAGGTCTGTACCCGCGGGTTCGACTCCGAACGCAACACCTTCACCCAGTTCTACGGCTCCAAGGAACTCGACGCGGCGCTGCTGTACATGCCGCTGGTGGGGTTCCTGCCCGCCACCGACCCCC
>NZ_CDWWXB010000192.1:5233-7500 GCF_977971855.1 Frankia sp. CoWAU3
ACCCGCCCGGCCACTTCTTCGGCTGAGCCCGCGGGACACCGACTGAGCCCGCGGGACACCCGGCTGACTACCGGCTCGTAACATACCGTGCACGCCGATACTGGATTCGTACGATCGGCGTGATCGGGATTCACGTTTTCGACGGACGGACAGGGGACGGGCGTGGTAGGTCGCATCGCGGTGATCGGCGGTGGAATTCTCGGGCTGGCGGTCGCCCGTCGGCTCGGGCAGGTCGAACCGGGATCGGCCGTGACGGTGTTCGAGAAGGAACAGGACATCGCCCGGCATCAGACCGGCCGCAACAGCGGCGTCGTCCACGCCGGTCTCTACTACGTCCCAGGTTCGCTCAAAGCGACCCTGTGCCGCCGTGGGGTCGGGCTGCTGCGGGAGTTCTGCGCCACGCACCGCATCCGGTACGACGAGTGCGGCAAGATCGTGGTCGCCGTCGACAACAGCGAGCTCGAACGGTTGGCCGAGATCGAGAAGCGGGCGACGGCGAACGGCGTACCGCGGACCCGGATGCTCGACGCCGACGAGCTGCGGTCCGTCGAACCCCATGCCCGCGGGGTCGCCGCCCTGCACTCACCCACCACCGCCATCGTCGACTATCCCGGGGTCGCGCGGGCCCTGCGTACCGAGATCGTCGCCGCTGGCGGGGCCGTGCGCACCGGAGCCGAAGTGATCGGGGTGGAGGATCGTCCAGCCGGCGTCCACCTTCGCCTCACGGTCGCCGGAACCGCGCGCGCGCGGCCCAACGGCAATCACGAGATGGCGTCCCGCAACGGTGGCCGGGTCGCCGTCGTCTCCGAAAGCGTCGGGCCGTTCGACCTGCTGATCTCCTGTGCCGGGCTGCAGTCGGATCTGGTGGCGACACTGACCGGCGAGGACGCCTCCCCGCAGATCGTTCCCTTCCGGGGCGACTACTGGCTGCTGCGCCCCGAGCGGCGTGGCCTCGTCCATGGGCTGATCTATCCGGTTCCGGATCCGCGATATCCCTTCCTCGGTATCCATCTCACCAAGCGCATCGACGGGGAGATCCTGGTCGGGCCGAACGCGATGCTGGCCACTGCCCGAGAGGGGTACACGGTCGGCACCGTCCAGGGCGCTGACCTGCGACGGACGCTCGCCTGGCCGGGGTTCCACAAGATGGCGAAGACCCACTGGAAGACCGGCGCCAAGGAGATGCTGCGCACGGCGAGCAAGCGGGCCTTCGTCGCCGAGGCCCGGCGCTATGTCCCCGAGCTGCGGGCCACCGACGTGGTTCGTGGCCCCGCAGGAGTCCGGGCCCAGGCCGTCGCCCGCGACGGTAGCCTCGTCGACGACTTCGTCCTGTCCCACAACGGACGAGTCGTGCATGTCCGTAACGCGCCATCTCCCGGCGCGACGGCGTCGTTGGCGATCGCTGAGCACATCGTCAGCAAAATCGTTCCTGAACGGGCCAGCTGACCGGCCTGAGAAACCGACAAGCCCGAGATTGACAATCCCGCGGCAACCCGTGCATCAAACCCGACGCGGCCGCCCACCAGGCCACGGCAGACGCTGGGATGGGCGAAGCCGGTCGAGGTTTTCAACGATTTACTGGCGAAGCACGCGTCGCCGTGACCGCTTGATTCCACACAGGTATTGGCGGCTCTCCGCAGTTCAAACCAGTCGTGGAAGTCGGACAGCTCCCGGGACACGGTCCTCCCCTTTCCTCGAGCGATCAACCCGGACAGGGTCCAGATTCCCTCTCGCTCCTTGAGGCCGATGTGGCCTCTGGTCGAGGATGGCGCAATGGCGTGGTGGGACCGGCCGCCCGGAGCGGAGGCTCCCCCGCCCCGGGCGGCGCGTCCGGAGGGACCGGACACCGGTATACCGCCGTCGGGATGCGTCGACGGCGGTATACCGGCAGACCCGCGCAGGGCCGCCGTTCACACCGTGTAGGGACGCTTCTCCCTGGCCTCCGCGAGCGCGACCGCCCACCACGCGAGTTTCCTGATCAGGGTCTGGGCAGCGGTGTTGCAGCCTTCGGGATCCTTGGGCGTGCCATCGGCGTGGAACCGGTCCCAGGCACCGTGGAAGCTGACCGTACCGCGGATGGTGACCGCGTGCAGCTCGGCGAAAACCTGGCGCAGGTGCTCCACCGCGCGCAGGCCGCCCGCCTGGCCGCCGTAGGAAACGAAACCCACCGGCTTCGCCTGCCACTCGGTGTAATGCCAGTCGATGACATTCTTGAGAACGGCCGGGTAACTGTCAGGGCTGCGCGAAGGTCGCGTGGTGTGACGGCC
>NZ_CDWWXB010000193.1:0-6848 GCF_977971855.1 Frankia sp. CoWAU3
CTCCCGCTAGATCGGGGGTGTAGGAGTACCGCTCGGCGTCACACCCTGGTGAGGGTCCCTCGACGGTCTCGAACGTGACATGCCCGAGCCGGCGCAGCGCGCCAGCCACCCGCCCCGCGGTAGCAGGCGACGCCCGCCACTCCAGCCCGGCGAAGAGAAATCCGGGCATGCCGGGCTGCGCCGTCCAGGTCAACGACACTGGCGACGACAGAACGCCGGACACGGTGAACTCCAGGTGCGGGCACAGCGCCGGCGGACAGGCGAGAACCGCCAGCTTGCCCGGCACGGCGAAGGACGACGAGCCGGATGACAGCTCACGAGCTGTCGGGGACATTGCGACCACGCGGGACCTCCGTCGACGAGGAACGCCTTCCCCTGCGCCCGTCGACCCGCCCCCGTTCGGCTGAGTGAATCGTCCCATGGTCCGGCTCAGCGGACTAGCCCTACCTCCTCCTGAAGTATCACTAAATGGCCGGAAGTCTTGTCCGCACCAACCATTGGTGACGGGCTCGGGATGAGCCGATCGGGCAGGTCATCCGAGGAGGCGGGTCACCCGAAAAGATCAGGCGACGACGGCCGACGAGCCGCCGGACCGACGAGCCGCCGGACCGGTAGACCCGGGAGTTACGAACCGGTTGACGGAGGTCCCGCGGACGGACCCTCGGAGGGCGCGGGACGGGCCCCGACGGTCTTGTCCGCCTGGTCCGCACCGCCGAACAGGCCGCCGAGGCCGCCGAGGGCGGTGGTCAGCTCGCTGGGCACGATCCACAACTTGCTCGCCTGCCCCTGGGCGATCCGCGGCAGCGTCTGCAGATACTGGTAGGCTAGCAGTTTCTGGTCCGCGTCACCCTCGTGGATCGCCCGGAAGACGGTGTCGATCGCCTGGGCCTCGCCCTGAGCGGTGAGGATCTGCGCCTCCCGCTCCCCCTCGGCCCGCAGGATCGCGGCCTGCTTCTCCCCCTCGGCCCGCAGGATCTCGCTCTGCTTGACGCCTTCCGCGGTCAGGATCGCGGCCCGGCGGTCCCGCTCGGCCCGCATCTGCTTCTCCATCGAGTCCTGGATGGACTTCGGCGGATCGATGGCCTTGAGCTCCACCCGGTTGACCCGGATTCCCCACCTTCCGGTGGCCTCGTCGAGCACGCCGCGCAGCTGCCCGTTGATCTGGTCCCGCGAGGTGAGAGTCGCCTCCAGGTTCATCCCACCGATCACGTTGCGCAGAGTGGTGACGGTCAGCTGCTCGATCGCCCGGATCACGTTCGCGATCTCGTAGGTCGCCGCCCGCGGGTCGGTGACCTGGAAATAGATCACCGTGTCGATCCCGACCACCAGGTTGTCCTCGGTGATCACCGGCTGCGGCGGGAAGCTGACCACCTGCTCCCGAAGGTCGATGCGGTCACGCACCCGGTCGACAACCGGGACCAGGATCGCGAGGCCCGGCGTCAGCGTGCGGTGATACCGGCCCAGCCGTTCGATGACCATCGCGCGCGCCTGCGGCACGATGCGCACCGCCCGGACCAGAAAAATCAGTAGGACCACCGCGATCATCGCGGCGGCGATCACTCCTGCCATGGCGTACCCCTCACTGTCAGCCCCCTCGATGTCGGCCGTCCCGATGCCGGCCGTCCCGATGCCGGCCGTCCCGATGCCGGCCGTCCCGATGCCGGCCGTCCCGATGCCGGCCGGTTGAAGGCCTGCCGGCCCGATGCCGGCGCTGTCACATCCACTGGCATCGCCGGGGGCGCCGGGGCCCCGGTCGTCAGAGCTCGAAACTGTGGACGATGGCGGTGGCACCATCGATGCGCAGCACCCGCGCCTCGCTGCCGGCCTCGAGCACGGTGGTGGTGGGGTAGGACCGGGCCGACCAGATCTCTCCTTTGATCTTCACGCGACCCCCGCCGCCGTCGACCCGCTCCACCACCATCGCGCGCTCTCCGACGAGCGCGTCGGTACCCGTGAGCAGGGGCGGCGTACGTTGCAGCTGACGCTTCGCCACCGGACGCAGCCCCAGCCCGAATCCACCCGCCGCGACCACGAAGGCGACGATCTGCCAGACCAGATCGACGCCGAGCAGCGCGACACCGGCCCCGATGAGCGCGGCCAGCGCGAACATCGCCAGCGTCAGGTCCAGCGTCAGTAGTTCGCCGACGACCAGGGCGCCGGCGATGACGATCCAGATCGTCCCGTCGGACATGACTCCATGATAGACTGCGGCGTTCAGCAGGCGATCAAAGAATCTTCAAGGATCGCAGGCGCCGCGAACCCGGGATGAAGCGACCCCGGCCCGCGAATACCGTTCGGCCCGTAGGCTTCGGTCGTATGTCACAGGTATGGCCCGGCAGCCCCTATCCCCTGGGCGCCACATACGACGGATCGGGCACAAATTTCGCGATCTTCTCCGAGGTCGCCGACCGGGTCCAGCTGTGCCTGTTCGACGACGCGGGCAACGAGGAGCGGATCGACCTGCGGGAACGGGACGCCTTCGTCTGGCACGCCTACCTTCCCACCGTGGGACCGGGCCAGCGCTACGGCTATCGGGTCCACGGGTCCTACGACCCCGCCCGAGGGCTGCGCTGCAACCCCACCAAGCTCCTCCTCGACCCGTACGCGAAGGCGGTCGACGGGGAGGTCGCCTGGGACCAGGCGGTGTTCCCCTACACCTTCGGCGACCCCGACAGCGTCAACGACTCCGACTCCGGTCCCCACATGATGAAGTCGGTGGTAATCAGCCCGTTCTTCGACTGGAACGGGGACCGCCCGCCACGCCGGCCCTACAACGAGTCGGTGATCTACGAGGCGCATGTCCGGGGGCTGACCAAGAACCATCCCGGCCTGCCGGAGGAGTACCGCGGGACCTACGCGGGAGTCGCCCACCCGGTGATGATCGACCACTATCGCAAGCTCGGCGTGACCGCGATCGAGCTGCTGCCGGTGCACCAGTTCGTCCATGACGAGCATCTGGTCAGCCGCGGGCTGCGCAACTACTGGGGCTACAACTCCATCGCGTTCCTGGCGCCGCACAGCGGCTACTCCGCCTCCGGCGGCCACGGCCGCCAGGTGCAGGAGTTCAAGGGAATGGTCAAGAACCTGCACGAGGCCGGGATCGAGGTGATCCTCGACGTCGTCTACAACCACACCGCCGAGGGCAACCACATGGGTCCGATGCTGTGCTTCCGCGGCATCGACAACAGCGCCTACTACCGGCTCGTGGACAACCGTCCCCAGTACTACATGGACTACACGGGCACCGGCAACAGCCTGCGGGTACGACACCCACACGTGCTACAACTGATCATGGACTCGCTGCGTTACTGGGTCACCGACATGCACGTGGACGGGTTCCGGTTCGATCTCGCGGCGACCCTGGCCCGGGAGTTCTACGACGTCGACCGGCTGTCATCGTTCTTCGACCTCGTCCAGCAGGATCCGGTGGTCTCCCAGGTCAAGCTGATCGCGGAACCGTGGGACCTCGGCGAGGGCGGTTACCAGGTGGGGAACTTCCCCCCACTGTGGACCGAGTGGAACGGTAAATACCGCGACACCGTCCGCGGCTTCTGGCGCGGGCAGGACCACGGGATCGCCGAGTTCGCCTCCCGGCTGACCGGATCGAGCGACCTGTACGAGAACAGCGGGCGCCGGCCGTGGGCATCGATCAACTTCATCACCGCGCACGACGGGTTCACCCTGCACGACCTGGTCTCCTACAACGAAAAACACAACGAAGCCAACGGCGAGGACAATCGGGATGGTTCCGACGACAACCGGTCGTGGAACTGCGGAGTCGAAGGGCCCACCGACGACCCGACCGTCCTGTCCCTGCGCGCCGCGCAGACCCGTAACCTGCTGACGACGCTGTTGCTGTCCCAGGGGGTGCCGATGCTGGTCGCCGGAGACGAGATGGGACGCACCCAGCAGGGCAACAACAACGCGTACTGCCAGGACAACCCGATCTCCTGGCTGGACTGGTCCGACGCCGAGCGCAACGCCGACCTGATCGAGTTCACCGGCATGCTGTCAAGGCTGCGCCATGATCATCCGATCTTCCGCCGCCGCCGGTTCTTCCAGGGCAAGTCGCTGCGCGGGCAGGGCGGCACGACGCACGGCGCGGCCGAGGCGGTCACCGGCGGGCAGGCGGGCGGCCAGGACGCGGACGGCAGCGGCGGGCGCTCCGGCGACGGGCTCTCCGGCGACGACCCCGCCGTCAAGGACATCGCCTGGCTCCGCCCGGACGGCACGGAGATGTCCGACAGCGACTGGGAGTCCGGGACGGCGCGATCACTCGGCGTCTACCTCAACGGTGAGGGGATACCGGACCCCGACGCGCTGGGCCAGGCCATCATCGACGACTCGTTCCTGCTGTTCTTCAATGCCCACCACGAACCGGTCGGGTTCCAGGCGCCGGCGACCAGTTTCGGCAGTTCGTGGGAGATCGTCGTCGACACCCGGGCGTCGACGGCCGAGGTCGACGCCCGGCTCAGCGACACCGCGCTGCTCCACTCGGCCCTCGATCCCGCGAGCATGGGAAGGGCCGTGAAGGCCGGCGATCCCATCGGACTCGACGCCCGCTCGACCGTCGTGCTGCGCCGTGTCAGCTGACCCGACGCACCCGGACGGGGGGTACGGCGCCGACCGGGTGGTACCGACCGCCACCTACCGGCTCCAGCTCAATCTGGACTTCTCCCTCACCGATGCGGCGGTCGTCGTCCCCTACCTGGCCACGCTCGGCGTCTCCCACCTGTACCTCTCGCCCGTGCTGGAGGCCGCGCCCGGCTCGACCCACGGCTACGACGTCGTCGAGCACGGGCAGATCAATCCCGAGCTGGGGGGGCCGGCGGGCTGCGCCGGCTCGTCGCCGCGTGCCGCAAGGCGGGACTCGGCCTGATCGTCGACGTCGTCCCCAACCACATGGCGATCGCCCCGGAAACGACGAACGCGGCCTGGTGGTCGGTGCTGCGCGAGGGACCCGAATCCCCCTACGCCAGCTGGTTCGACATCGACTGGGCCTCCCCCGACGACCCCGGCCGGGTGTTGGTGCCGATCCTGGGCGCCGGGCTCGCCGACTGCCTGGCTGCCGGGGAGATCTCCGTCGAACAGGACGAGGACGGCGACTGGGTCGTCGTCTACTACGACCACGTGCTGCCCGTCGCCGCGGGCACCGCCAACCCCGACGACGTCGCCGCGACCCTCGACGCGCAGTTCTACCGGCTGTGCTGGTGGCGGGTCGCCGCGACCGAGCTGAACTACCGGCGGTTCTTCGATATCACGACCCTGGCCGCGCTGCGCCAGGAGGACCCGGACGTGTTCGCCGCCACGCACCGGATTCTCATCGAACAGGTCCGCGCGGGGACCTTCGACGGGCTGCGCATCGACCATCCGGATGGGCTCGCGGACCCGGAAGATTACCTGCGCCGGCTGTCGGAGGCCACCGGCGGGGTGTGGACCGTCGTCGAGAAGATCCTGGAGGATGACGAGGCGCTGCCGGACACCTGGGCCTGCGACGGCACCACCGGCTACGAGGGGATCGGCCGGCTGACCCGGCTGTTTCTCGACCCGATGGCGGGTCACCCCCTCGCGGTGCTCTACGGCGAGATCACCCGTGCGGACCCCGACTACGAGGCCGAGGCGCGGGCCGCCAAGCTCGACGTCCTCGCGGGCGTGCTCCAGCCCGAGGTGGACCGGCTGACGAGCCTCGCGCTCGGGGAGGCCAGGGAGGCCCGGGCCGACCTCACCCGAACCGGTCTGCACGAGGCGATGTGCGAGATCCTCGCCGCCTTCGACGTCTACCGGGCCTACATCCGCCCGGACGGCACGCCGAGCCTGGAGGCCCGCGGGCACGTGGTCCGCGCCTGCGAGCAGGCCCGGTCCCACCTGCCGGGGCGGGCGACCGAGGTCGATCTTATCGAGGACCTGGCGCTGGGCGGACCGGCCGAGTTCGTCGTCCGGTTCCAGCAGACCTGTGGGCCGGTGATGGCCAAGGGCATCGAGGACACCGCCTTCTACCGGTATGCCCGGTTGCTGGCCCTGAACGAGGTCGGCGGCAACCCCGGCCGCTTCCCGGCGTTCACGACCGGGCACCCACGCAGCGCCGTCACCGAGTTCCACGAGGCGAACCTGTCGGTCCAGCGAAACTGGCCACTGACGATGACCACCCTGTCCACGCATGACACCAAGCGGTCGGAGGATGTGCGGGCCCGGCTCGCGGTGCTGTCTGAGGACCCCCGCGGCTGGGCCGAGGTGGCCGGCAGGCTCGCGCGGCTCGGGGAACGCCACCGCGACACCGAGCAGGGCTGGCCCGACCGGGTCACCGTCTACTTCCTGCTGCAGACCCTGGTCGGCGCCTGGCCGCTGCCCGCCGACCGGGCCACGCAGTACATGCTCAAGGCCGTCCGGGAAGCGAAGACCCACACGAGCTGGACCGACCAGGACCCCGGCTACGAGGCGGCCCTGACGAACTACATCGAGTCAGTGCTGGAGGACGACGAGTTCGTCGGCATCCTGGAGCGGTACGTCGCCACGCTGGTGGAGCTGGGCCGGCAGAACTCGCTGGCCCAGAAGCTGCTCCAGCTGACCATGCCAGGGGTGGCGGACGTGTACCAGGGCCAGGAGCTGTGGGATCTCTCCCTCGTCGATCCGGACAACCGGCGGGCGGTCAACTACGGTGACCGCACCAAGCTGCTCGCCGAGATCGGTGTGGAGTCGACCGCCGAGACCGGTGCGCCGCGGCGCCCGCCGACCCTCGACGACTCCGGCGCGGCGAAGCTGCTCGTCGTCGCCCGGGCGCTACGGACCCGCCGCGACCATCCCGAATGGTTCGGGGCGGACGCGATCTACCGGCCGCTGTGGGCCTCCGG
>NZ_CDWWXB010000194.1:0-1477 GCF_977971855.1 Frankia sp. CoWAU3
GGGGGTCCTGGGACACGGCGGCTCCCCGCGCGCGACGAGATGCTCCTGCGCCCACACCTCCAGCTCGTGCAGCGCCGTGCGCAGCCCCTCGCCCCGCGGGGTGAGCCGATAACGCGTCGCCACCGGCGGCCCCTTGAGAACCTCACGCTCCACGAGGCCGGCCTGGACGAGTTCGGTGAGGCGGCCCGACAGCATCCGCTCGCTCACCCCCGGCACCAGCTTCGCTATCTCGGAGAACCTCGCCGGGCCGGCCATCAGCGTACTGATGATCAGACCGCTCCACCGCTTCCCCAGCAGCGCGAAGACCGGGGTCAGCGCCTGACAGCTCACGCCGTCCTCCGGCCTCGCAACCATCCGGTCATAGTAGGTGCCCGACGCATCACGGGTGCCTCGACGCAGCGCAGGTCACGGCGCAGGACAGGGTCACGGCGCAGGACAGGGTCACAGCGCGCTGGGCGGGCCCCCCGGGCCTGCGGCTACGGTTGACCCGCCACGTCCTCGCACTGAGCCATCAGGTCGATCGGATAGCGGTCCGGCACGGGAGCGAGGTGAAGATCGGGTAGGGACGGGGGCGGCTTGCGATCGCAGATTGCGTCGGGACTGCGGGTTGCGTGGTGGTCGCGGCAGGACAGGCGCCCGACCGGCGGCCGCATCGTCCCCTCCGGCATCGTCCAGTCGGGCGCCGCGCGATCCCGTCCCGTGTCACCCCGTGTCGCGTTGACGGCCGTCGCGCTGGTCGGCCTGATCGGGCTGGTCGGCACCGGTTGTGACGGCTCATCGCCCGCGGCGGGTAACCGGCCGTCGGCCGGTACCGACGCGTCGGGCGGGTCCGGGAGACCCACGGAGCCGGACACGCCCGCCGGGTTCGACGTCAAGGCCGAAAACGCCCGGCCCGGCGCCGACTGCGGGCTGGCCCGGCTCGGCGAGGGCCACGCGGTCGAGGGCTGGCTGGACCGGGTCGGCGTCGACCCCGGTCAGCCCGTACGGTTGTTCGCCTCCACCACGGCGAGCCGGCTCGCCGTCTCGGTGTTCCGGATCGGCTGGTACGGCGGCCACACCTGCCGGCTCATCACCCGGCGGGAGGAGCTGCCCGGCCGGGTCCAGCCGTCGGCGGCGATGAACGCGACGACGAACACCGTGTCGGCCGCGTCGTGGGCCCCGACCATGACCTTCGACACGGCGACGTGGCCGCCGGGCGACTACCTGTTCCGCCTCGACAGCAGCAACGGATTCCAGTCGTACGTGCCGTTGACGGTGCGCAGCCCGTCCGCGCAGGGCAGGATCGTGATCCTCAACTCGGTCACCACCTGGCAGGCGTACAACGCCTGGGGAGGCTACAGCCTTTACCACGGGCTGCGGGGTTTCGCCGACCGCGCCCGCGTCGTCTCGTTCGACCGGCCCTACGGCTACGGCGACGGTGCCGCGGACTTCACCGGGAACGAGGCGCCCCTGGTGACGCTGGCAGAGCGGCTCGGCC
>NZ_CDWWXB010000194.1:1760-7074 GCF_977971855.1 Frankia sp. CoWAU3
AGCCGCGGCTGTTCGACGGTGCCCGCGCGGTGATCTCGCTGGGGCACGACGAGTACTACTCGCCGCGGATGCGGGCGACGCTGACCGCCGCCCGGGACGCCGGGGCGAACATCGCCTTCCTCGGCGCCAACGCCGTGTACCGCCGGATCCGGCTCGCGCCCACGCCCCATGGGCCCGACCGGCTGGAAACGGGCTACAAGGTCGCCAACGAGGACCCCCTGTACGGGCGGGACAACAGTCAGATCACCGCGAACTGGCCGTCGCCGCCGAACGCCGACCCGGAGAGCTCGCTCACCGGCGGCATGTACCAGTGCAACCCGGTGCACGCCGACCTGGTGGTGACCAACCCCGGTCACTGGCTGCTGGCCGGCACGGGGCTGGCGGCGGGCAGCCGGATCCCGGGCATGATCGGATCCGAATATGATCGCGTCGATCCCAACCGGCCGACGCCACAGATGATCGAAGTGCTGGCCCACTCGCCGGTGGCCTGCCACGGTCAGGCCGACTACTCCGACGTCAGCTACTACACGGCGCCGTCCGGGGCCGGTGTCTTCGACGCCGGCACCAGCGCGTGGGTGTGCGCCCTGCTCGATGTCTGCGGGCCGGGCACCCAAGGGGAGCCGGTGCAGCGGTTCGTCACCCAGGTCACCACCACCCTGCTGCAGGCCTTCGCCGCGGGGCCGGCCGGGCGGGTCCACCCCGCGGCCCGGTCCGTCCCGGCCGAGGCCCGCAGCACACCTGTCACCGGCAGCGAACGCTGACCCGAAACCCCGTTGTGGCGCCGTCCGCCCGCCTGCCTGCCTGCCCACCGGCCCGTCTGCCCCATTCGCTCCGATCCAGGGCCTACTCGTCTAGAGTCACCCATCGCACGCGTAACGCCGTAGATCGTTCGCCGGACATCCGCGATGCCGGCGAACGCTGTCGAAAGTAGGTAGTGGATGTCTTCGATGATCGCCAGACCGGCGGGCCGCGCATCACGATGGGGAATCGTCCTGCTGGTGGCGCTGCTCCCGGCCGTGCTGCTCGGGGCGTGCAGCTCCTCGAACGGCGGCTCCAAGACCGTGCAGGGCGCCACGGCATCCAGCTCGACGGGCACCGACGACGACTCCGAGTACAGCGGTGCCTGCCCGACGGCCGGCAACAGCAGGGCCTTCGCCAAGACACGGTTCGCGGTGCACGCGGGCCTCGCACTCGGGGCCTTCCACCGGTACATCTACAAGCCGGCGAAGAACGGCGGCTTCCGATCCGGAGCCCCGAAACGGAAACGTACCTACGCCAAGGCCGCGGTCGCCGGCGTGTTCACCGTCCACGAACTCAAGGTCGCCAAGAAGTTCGCCCTGGCCAACCCGTCACTGTGCAACGCGGTGCAGTCAATCAGCGACAAGTTCAACACCCTCACCGGGAAGTTGAAGAACGGCACCGCGACGGATGCCGACATCAACTCCGAGGAGAACCTCTTCACCGCTTTCCAGCAGACCGCCGGACAGGCCGGTTTCGGCTTCACGGAGAAGAACGTCACGGTGCCCGGCGCCGGCTGAGTTCCGCTCCGCCTCGCCGCTCCGCGCCGCCGCCTCGCCGTTCCGCCCGGCGGGCCCTGGTGGCGACCCGCGGACGATCGGCCCGGTCCCGCCAATCCACCAATCATGCAGTGGAGTTAGATAAGCGTGACAGGATGCGATGGGGCAAGGGAACCATCGGACGTCGGGGCGCGACGGGGGAGTCATGGCCGGTGGACCGGAGTGCCGTTCGGCGACGGACCCTCCCGGCAGTGCCGCGCATCACCGGAGTGGCCGAAGTAGCTGGCCGGGCTGGCGGGGCCGGCCGGGCCGCAGCGGCCGGGCCGCGGCGTTCGCCCGCATCGCCCGGCGGCGGGGACGCGTCACATCAGGGCCCGGCCGGCCCGGGTCACGAGATGTCCAGGACCTCCAGCAGCGCCGGCAGCACCGCATCGGCGGCCCGCCGCTCCGCCGGCGACAGGCCCGACAACCGGGATCTGATCAACTCCAGCGCGTCGTCATCACCGACCAGCCCGGAACCCTGCTCAATGTCACTGACTGGCCCGGAAAATCGCTCAGCTACCCGGCTGACGCTAGGCGCCGCCCATGAACCTCAACGGACATGTTTCGGTTCATCGTTGGAGCGAAGTTCCGCCGCGACAGGTGGAGGCCATTGCGCTACACGGAGTCACGGCATGGCAGCAGTCGACGACGGGAGGGCCCCGGCCTCCGGGGTCCGGGGCCCTCCCCTCTCATCGCGTTATCGCGTGGGATCCCCCTCGTTGGCGTGGGACCCTCGCTCGGGTCTCGTCAGCCGAGGCTGGCGATGGCCTCGTTGAAGATCTTCGACGGACGCATGACGGCCGCGGCCTTGACGGGGTCGGGCTGGTAGTACCCCCCGATGTCAGCCGGCGAGCCCTGGACCGCGATCAGTTCGTCGACGATCGCCTTCTCCTGGTCGGCGAGCGTCTTGGCGAGACCGGCGAACGCCTCCGCGAGACGGGGGTCGCCGGTCTGCGCGGCCAGCTCCTGCGCCCAGTAGAGCGCCAGGTAGAAATGGCTGCCGCGGTTGTCGAGGCCACCCAGCCGGCGGCTGGGCGACTTGTCCTCGTTGAGGAAGGTGGCGGTCGCGCGGTCGAGGGTGTCGGCGAGCACCTGGGCACGCGCGTTGCCCGTCGTCCGCGCGAACTGCTCGAAGCTGGCCGCGAGCGCCAGGAACTCGCCCAGGCTGTCCCAGCGCAGGTAGTTCTCCCTGAGCAGCTGCTGGACGTGCTTGGGCGCGGAGCCGCCGGCGCCGGTCTCGAACAGGCCGCCACCGTTCATGAGCGGGACGATCGAGAGCATCTTGGCACTCGTGCCGAGCTCCAGGATCGGGAACAGGTCGGTCAGATAGTCACGCAGCACGTTGCCGGTGACTGAGATCGTGTTCTCGCCGCGGCGGATCCGCTCCAGTGAGAACGCGATCGCGTCGACCGGAGCCTTGATCTCGATCCGCAGCCCGGAGGTGTCGTGCCCGGGCAGATACGCCCGGACCTTCTCGATCAGCCTCGCGTCGTGGGCGCGGTTCTCGTCGAGCCAGAACACCGCCGGGTCACCGGTGGCGCGGGCGCGCGCGACGGCGAGCTTCACCCAGTCCCGGATCGGCGCGTCCTTGGTCTGGCAGGCGCGGAAGATGTCGCCGGCGGCGACCGCCTGCTCCAGCACCACGGTGCCGGTCTGGTCGACGATCCGCACCGTGCCCGTGGTGGGGATCTCGAAGGTCTTGTCGTGGCTGCCGTACTCCTCGGCCTTCTGCGCCATCAGGCCGACGTTGGCCACCGAGCCCATCGTCGCGGGGTCGTAGGCGCCGTGCGCCCGGCAGTCGTCGATGGCGACCTGGTAGATGCCGGCGTAGCTCGAGTCGGGCAGGACCGCCAGGGTGTCCGCCTCCCGGCCGTCCGGGCCCCACATGTGGCCGGAGGTACGGATCATGGCCGGCATGGAGGCGTCGACGATGACGTCGCTGGGCACGTGCAGGTTGGTGATGCCGCGGTCGGAGTCGACCATTGCCAGGGCGGGGCCCTCGGCGAGCTCCGCGGCGAAGGAGGCCTTGATCTGCGCGCCCTCGGGCAGCGATTCCAGGCCCTTGAGGATACCGTCGAGCCCGTCGTTCGGGGACAGGCCGGCCGCGGCGAGCGTCGCGCCGTGGGTGGCGAACGTCTTCGGGAAGAAGGCCCGTACCACGTGGCCGAAGATGATCGGGTCGGAGACCTTCATCATCGTGGCCTTCAGGTGCACCGAGAACAGCACGCCCTCGGCCTTGGCCCGGGCGATCTGCGCGGTGAGGAACTCGCGCAGCGCGGCCACCCGCAGGACGGCCGCGTCCACTACCTCGCCCGCCAGCACCGGCAGGGACGGGAGCAGGACGGTGGTGCTGCCGTCGTCACCCGCAAGCTCGATGCGCAGCGTGCCGGCCGCGGCGATGATCGTGGACTTCTCGGTGGAGCGGAAGTCGTCGGCGCCCATCGTGGCGACGTTCGTCTTCGAGTCGGGTGTCCACGCGCCCATCCGGTGCGGGTGGGCCCGAGCGTAGTTCTTCACCGAGGCCGGGGCGCGGCGGTCGGAGTTGCCCTCGCGCAGCACCGGGTTGACGGCGCTGCCCTTCACCTTGTCGTAACGGGCGCGGATCTCCCCCTCCTCGTCGGTCTTCGGGTCGTCCGGGTAGTCCGGCAGCGCATAGCCCTGCTGCTGCAGCTCGACGATCGCCGCCTTCAGCTGCGGAATCGAAGCCGAGATGTTCGGCAGCTTGATGATGTTCGCCTCGGGCGTCCTGGCCAGCTCACCGAGCTCGGCGAGCGCGTCCTCGATGCGCTGGGCCTCCTCGAGATCCTCGGGGAAACTGGCGATGATCCGCCCCGCCAGGGAGATGTCGCGGCTGTCGACACTGACCCCGGCCGTCGCGGCGTACGCCTGGACCACGGGCAGGAACGAGTACGTCGCCAGGGCCGGAGCCTCGTCAGTGTGTGTATAGATGATGGTCGAGTCAGTCACCGATACTCCGCTTCGCGTCTGTTTCATCTGGGTATCAAGGTATGCCCTGAACGCCCGCTCCACCGGGGTCCTCGCCGGGCCGGGGCTGTCGGCAGCGGCACCCCACCGACCAGCATGATCGCCATATCGGGTCTCCTCGCGCGCGGGGCTCGGTGACGCTCCGGACAACCCGGGCACGCGGTCGCCGGCCGGTTCCGGACAGCCCGGCTCGCCGTCCACGGGGCCAACCTAGGAGCCAACTTCGGGGCCAACCTCTCCAAACGCAACGCGACCATCTCCTCCGGACTCGCCGCGGTGGGGGCCGATGTAGCTTATTTCTTCGGCGATCGCGGCAGCCACCTCCGGATCAGTCGCCGGCCACCGGGTGCGGGTGGGACGGCGCGGGCAGGTGTCGAGAAGGTGTCGCGCAGGTGTCAGGTCCGGGCAGGTGTCGGATCCGGGCAGATGTCAGCTACTGCCACCCGCGGTGGCGGACACGACGCGGAGCAGGACGGTCAGGCGGTCCCAGGCGACGAGGGTGGCATCGTCACGCTCCTGGGTGGGCGGTGCCGCGGCGAGAAGCTGCACGGTTTTCACCGCCGCATACAGGTACAGCGGTCGGGGCCGCCAGGCGATCAGCTGCGGGTACGTCTCGTCCAGCGCCCGGTGGACGAGGTACCGGGCCGGGGCGTCAGGTCGATGCTGCCCGGAATCCAGCTGGTGGAGGATGGCGGCGGCAGCATCGACCTCGTCCGCGTCCGGTATCCAGGCGTAGGTCCGCAGGGCGGTCTCCGCTTCGTTGAGCGCCT
>NZ_CDWWXB010000195.1:0-1479 GCF_977971855.1 Frankia sp. CoWAU3
GGGCTGCGGCCGGGGATAAGGCCGGGGCCGGGGAGGGTCTCGAGGAGACGGCGGGGGACCGGGCGGCAGAGCCGGTGCCCGAGCTGCGTCCACTCGTCGTCCTGGCCCGTGACGGGCTCGGCGCGGTGCCTCCGTTCGCCTCGGTGGCCGGCGCGGCGACGTCGCCGACGAGTCCGTTCGTCCGGGCCGCCCGCCGGGGCGAACGGCTGATCGTCGCACTGACAGCGGGCGAGTGGGATCCGCCGGCCGACGTCGAGCGGTGGATCCGCCAGGTGGGGGCCCACACGATGGCTGTCGTACCCGTGGTACGGGTCGGCCACGTCGTCGCCGTACTGAGTGTGACCGCCGTTGCGGATCGACCTCCGTTCACCGAAGCGGATCTGCTCTTGCTGACCGAACTCGCCGCCCGGGTGGGGGTCGTCCTGGACCGGATCGATCGGGGGACCGCAGAGCGCAGCAATGCGCTGGCGCTGCGTGAGGCGTTGCGCGGTTCTCCACCCGCCGTCCCGTCCGGGCTCGAGGTGGCCACCCGTTACCTGCCCGGCGGGGTCGATGACGACGCCGGTAGCGACTGGTTCGACGTGATTGACCTGGGAGCCGGGCGAGTTGCCCTGATGATCGGTGACGTGATGGGCCGAGGGATCCGGGCGACCGCGGTGATGGGGCAGCTGCGCGCAGCGGCCCGCACCTGCGCCCGTCTCGATCTTCCCCCGGCCGAGGTGCTGACGTTGCTGGACGACATCGTCGCGGACCTGCCCGGGGAGGAGATCGCCACCTGCATCTACGCGGTCGTTGAGATCGACAGTGGGGTGCTGACGCTGGCGAGTGCCGGGCACCCGCCGCCCCTGGTCGTCGCGCCGGACGGCTTGGTCTCCAGGCTCTACATGGCGGTGGGATCTCCACTCGGGGTGGCCCGGTCGGACGTGACCGAGTACACGGTGCGACTGGGACGGGGATATCTGATCGCCCTGTTCACCGACGGGCTCGTCCGGGGACGTGCGCGCGACCTCGACGCCGGGGTCTCGCAGCTCGCGGCCGCGCTCGCCCGCGCCAGCGACAGGTTCACCGCGAATCTGGACGACCTGGTCACCGCGGCGTGTGCCGGTCTCGGTCCCGCCGTCGCCCCCGGCCCAGTGGGTTCCGGGACGGTCGACGAGGTGGCGGTCGACGAGGTGGCGGCCGACGAGGTGGCGGCCGATGACGTCGCGCTTCTGTTCGCCCGGTTGCCCGTTGAACCGACGGCCGCGGCGGCCCTCCTGGACGTCACCTTCGACGGTGCGGCGAGCCTGCGCGCCGTGCGGGCTCAGGCCAGGCTCGCGCTGGAGAACGCGCCGCTGGCCTCGGAAGTCGTCGACACCATCGTTCTGGTGCTGTCGGAGTTGGCGAGCAACGCGGTGCGGCACGGTCGCCCACCACTGTCGGTGCGGCTGCGGCTGCTGGGCGACCGGGCCGTCGTGGAGGTCGCCGACGGTGGCGGCC
>NZ_CDWWXB010000195.1:1750-7012 GCF_977971855.1 Frankia sp. CoWAU3
GCGGGCTCGGCCTGGTCTCCCAGCTCGCCGTTCGGCATGGCATCCGTCCGCTCCCCGACGGGAAGGCCGTGTGGGCCGAGATCGACCTGACCGGGACGACCCCGCCCGAACCGGACTGACGCCATGGCCATGAGGGTCAAGTGCGTGGCCTGTTAGATCTGTCCGATTTACCTCAGTCCGGCGGGTGAATCCGTCCGGACAGCCGGGGCGGGGCTGCCCGGGTGACGGGCTGACCTGCCGGCTACGGCACGAGACGGCCTGATACGGGTGGACCGGCCGTCCCGGCGGCATCAGGAAGTCTGGTGTCGCGTAACGTGAGCTGCATGCCGGACGCGGTGCTGCGCCTCGACAATGTCAATGTCGTGCGAGATGGGTCATACCTGCTCAGGAACGTGTCGTGGGCGGTGTTCCCTGGCCAGCGCTGGGTGGTCCTCGGTCCCAACGGCGCCGGGAAGACGACCCTGCTGCAGGTGGCCTTGGGCCGGCTGTTTCCCACCAGGGGCACGGTCGACCTGCTCGGCGCCCGTCTCGGCAAGGTCAACCTTCTCGATCTACGATACCGGGTGGGTGTCGTCAGCCCGGCGCTGGTGGAGACGCCACCCGCCGACGAGCGGGTACTCGACGCGGTGGTGACCGCCGGCTGGTCCGTGCTGGGCCGCGCCGACGAGGAGTACGACGAGGTCGATCTCACCCGCGCGGCCGGCCTGCTGACCCAGTTCGGGTGCCGTGGACTGGTCGACCGTCGGTTCGGAACCCTCTCCGAGGGAGAGCGCAAGCGCGTGCTCATTGCCCGGGCCCTCATGACCGACCCGGAACTCCTCCTGCTCGACGAGCCCGCCTCCGGGCTCGATCTGGGTGCGCGGGAGGCGTTGATGCGGCGGCTCACCCGCTTCGCGGCCGACCCCATCGCTCCTGTCCTCGTCCTCGTCAGCCACCACGTGGAGGAGATCCCGGTCGGGGTGACTCACGCGTTGCTGGTGCGCGGCGGCCAGGCGCTTGCGGCCGGTCCGGTCGCGCAGGTCCTCACCGCGCAGGCGCTCTCCTCCTGCTTCGGGATTCCGTTGGAGGTCGGCGTGGCGGCCGGTCGCTACACCGCCCGGCTTGCCGCTGGACCGCCTCCCCGGCATCCGGTATCCGCCTCGGTCTGAGCCTGTGCCGCGGGGCTGAGCCTGCGCCGCGGGGTGTTTGTCCGTTCAGGGGCCGATCGGCTGTGACCGGCGTCGGTTGATGGTCGGACGGAGTCGGTCGATGGTCGGATGACCACGATCGGCGGGGTGCGGTGACCTTCCCGACGTGATCCGGTCCCGAGTCACCGCTCGGTCCCGGCGTTTCGCGTACGGTCCGGCGGGCCGTCCATCCCCGTCAAGCGGCCTCAGCCCGTCGTAGCGCGCCTTTTCCGGTATCGCCGGTGTGTTTTTTCGCGGCGGCCGTCGTGCTCCCTCTCCGAGGCTCGTCCGTTCGTGGGCTGGCCGGCGACCCGGACGGACGCTGGCCGCCGGTTGCCCCCGGACCCGTCGCTGGTTGGCCGTCGTTCATCGTTCGTCGAGCAGGTCCCACAACCATCCCGACCGTCGCACACCCGCGCCGAGCGACCTCAGCCGGCCGGCAAGTTGCCGATCCGAGGTGATGACGACCACGGGCGCGACCGCGTCGCGCGCCGCCGCCACGATGGCGTCGTCGCCGTGCCCGGGGGCGTGCACGACGACGATGGTCGGTGCCGCGCGGTCCGCCCTCGCTGGAACGTGGCGGCCCTTCTCGGGCGCGACGTCCGCGGGCCGGATCTTTTCGGGTGTGATCTTTCCGGGCCGTACGGTTCCCTCGGGAACTCCGGCCCGCGCCGCACCCTCGAGAACGACCACGATCCGCTCGGGCCATTCCGGCCTCGATGATGGCCGTGGGTGCGTGCCGGGACGGGTGATCCGCGCCGAAATAGCGTCGACTAGCCGTCCGGCCGCTCCTGGGCGGTCCCGCCACCACCCGTCGGGCCGGGAGCCAATCACGTTGGCACCGTCTACCACCCACGTGCGCGGGTACTCGTCCGTGGGTCGGCTCATACCGGCGGCGCCGGAATCAGGGGTACTCATCCGGCGCGGCGATCCCCTTTGGCATTCGTACCGGTCGGTTCCGCTCGCGGCACCACCACCCCAAAGGCGCCGGCGGCTGTTGCCCGCCGTTTGCCGGGCAATCGTCCACGGGAGTCGGTAGACGAACACGATCGGTGTCCCAAGGTCGGAGGACATGGACGCCGCCCGGTCCACGCCTGCCCAACTGTCCGCTTGCGGTCGGCCTTTCGACTGGGAAGGTGTGATTCGCAGAACATGATCATCCCTCTATCATGTGGAGCTTGCTCCCTGTCTTTGGGTTCCGCACTCCGACTGCCAGGGCGGCGTGCGTTGAGCGCTGACTTCGTCTTCGGCGACCCAAGCCTGCGAGCCCGACGAACCAGGCGTGACAGTTCCCCGCGTTCTCGTGGTAATAATAGACGCGTGAGTTCTGCGGTCCGCTGACCTGAAGGAGAGTGGCATGGCCCAGAAGACCATCGTCTCGTTGATTGACGATCTCAGTGGAGAAGAGGCCGACGAGACCGTCCGGTTCGGACTCGACGGTGCGCAGTATGAGATCGACCTGTCGGAGAAGAACGCCACGAAGTTGCGTGAGTCGTTGGCTTCGTTCGTCACCGCGGCTCGCCGTTCTGGCGGTCGGGCGGCGGGTGGCCGGCGTGGTGTGCGTGCCGCTTCGCGCCGTATCGGCGGAACCGACCGTACCGCCGACATTCGTGAGTGGGCGCGCAGCAACGGTTACACGGTGAGTGACCGGGGGCGTATCGCTTCCAACATCGTCGAGGCGTACGACAAGGCCCACTGATCCTGGTCTTGACTGCTTTTCCGGGGTAGGGACCGGAGCAGTGGAACCCCTTGTAGCGGTAGTGCCCGTGGTATTGGACGACGGGCTGCGCGATCCGGCGGACCGAAGATCGTGTGATCAGGTTTTGCATGGTCAGGTTCCTGCCACACCGACCGGGCCGGTGTGGCAGGAACTATTGGCGTTGCCGCTGACGCAGTCCGTCGCCAGATCTGTTCGTTCCGTCAGTTCGGCAGCTGCCGGGCCATCCAGTTTTCGACGTCTTCCGCGGTTCGCGGAAGTGCGGCGGACATGTTCCGCCTTCCATCCCTGGTGACCAGGATGTCGTCTTCTATCCGGACGCCGATGCCTCGCAGCTCCGGCGGAACCATCAGGTCGTCCGGCTGGAAGTACAGGCCCGGTTCGACCGTCAATACCATGCCCGGTTCCAGCGCCGCGTCGCGATAGGTCTGGTCGCGCGCCTGCGCGCAGTCGTGCACGTCCAATCCGAGCATGTGCGACGTGGAGTGCAGGGTATAGCGGCGATGGACGCCCGCTCCCGGGGAGCGTGGGTCCTCGATCAGCGACTCCTGCGCACTGACCGGCAGGAGCCCCCAGTCGTCGAGAGCCGTGGCGATGACCCGCATGGCGGCCCGGTGCGGCTCCAGGAAGGACGCTCCCGGCCGGACCGCGTCGATCCCGGCCTGCTGGGCGCGAAGAACCACGTCATAGACCTGGCGCTGCACCTCGGTGAACCGTCCGTTGATCGGAAGCGTGCGGGTGACGTCGGCCGTGTAGAGGGAGCGTCCCTCGACCCCCATGTCGAGCAGGGCGAGATCACCGGCGCGTACCGGCCCGTCGTCGCGGACCCAGTGCAGCGTCGTGGCGTGGTGGCCACAGGCGACGATGGAACCGTATCCCACGTCGTTGCCGTCCACCCGGGCCCGCCGCCAGAACGTCCCCTCCAACCATCGTTCTCCGTTGGGCAGGTCCATCGCCCGACCGATTTCTCCCACGCACTCGGTGAAGCCACGCACGGTCGCGGCGATCGCCTCGTCCAATCGGGCGATCTCGAAGTCGTCCTTGAGTAGCCGCAGCTCGGAAAGGGCCTGTGCGAGGGCCAGATCGCGGTCGGTTCCTGGTCCACCCCGGCCGGACCAGCGCAGCACCGAACCATCCACGACCGGATCGACTCCGCGTAGTACCCGGGTGTTTCCCGGTGCCAACCGCGCGAGCGCGTCCGCGAGCTCCGTGAGCGGCCGGCATTCGATCTCCAGCTGTGCCGCGGTCTCCCGAACCCCCGGTCTGGGACCGACCCACAGTTCCCCGTATCGCCGGTCGGTGTAGAAGGCGGAGCTCGACCGGTCGGACCGCCCGGCGACATAGAGCACCGCATCATGCTCACCGGCCGCGTTGGGTAGCAGAACCAACACGGCATCGGGTTCATGGCAGCCGGTCAGCCAGAAGAAGTCGCTTCCGGGACGGAACGGAAAATCTGTGTCGTTTGCCCGTACCCGCAGACCGCCGCTCGGCACCACAAGCGCGTCCGCCGGGAACCGCGAACCCAACAAGGCGCGACGTTTCGCGGTGTAGGGTGCGCAGTCATCGCGGGATGGCACAGCGTCGTCAATCGGCGCCCACCCGGTCGACATAAATCGCCGGAACGCCGCGTGTGGTTCCTCGTCGTGGTTGGCCTGTCCGGGTTCGCGCACGGAATCATCCGATGCCGGAGGTTCACTGGCCCCGGTGGGGACAACGCCCGGCTCGTCGGTCGTGATGAGGTTCGGATCACGCCCGGCCGGCGCGCTCTCGGGCACCCCCGTGCTGGTCGGTGGAGGTGAGCTTTGGTGGGACTGGGCACTCATACCGTTAACGGTAGGCCCCGTTGCGGACGGCGGGTAGCGCGCGAGGCACACCGCCATGCCCGGCGCGTTGGCCGGACTTCTCGTCGTTGGTCCGCCGGGCATTTGGTGCATCGCGCCGCCGCGGTGATGCCGGGCCGATGTGGGCGGTCGCGTCGCGACCTGGGCCCGAACGCCGCTACCCACTTCGCCGCCTTCGGACCCTTCCATGAAGACTGTTCCTCCCACCTCGGGTGAGTTAACGAGGGCACGCAATCGGTTGTGGGAGATCTGGGGGATCCGATCGGTTGTGACCTTCCGTCGTGGACCGTTAACTCATCTGCCGGTCGGCGGGGAAGGCGGGTCCGCGTTGCACGGATCGAGTCGGTCCGGGGGCGGACGTCCTCGGTGTGCCGTAATGCCGGTCCGATAGCCACCGGCATCGTGCGATTCGGGTACTGCACTGCGTGTCGCGAACACCACCGGGTACCAGGGCCGCGCAGAGATTACGCTACGTTGTGATTGGTGACGTTTTGTAGACGTGCTGTGGGGTGACTCGGGGCGCCCTGGGCGACACAGT
>NZ_CDWWXB010000196.1:0-571 GCF_977971855.1 Frankia sp. CoWAU3
CCGTCACACCACGCGACCTTCGCGCAGCCCTGGGATGACACTCGCCCCATGGGCCTGACTCTAGTTCGAGCCGGTCGGTGCGGCGGGGCACGACCCGCGGTCGTGTCGTCCAGGCAGATCAACCTCACGATCGCATTCCACGGGCGCGGATAACGCTACGCGGCACGTAGCGGCAGAGCCAGGTCCCGGTCACCGGCAACGTACCCGGTCGCTTCCTTCGTTTACTTCACACCGTTGATGCGAAGTAATCCCATGGTGGGTAGTACCAGGGTTAGTAATTCCAGGGCAAGGTTCCTGAGGATGGTCATGGTGTGTGGGCGGTTGCGGACTCCCTCGACCGAGGCGTCGCCTGACCGGGGCGCCGCTACTGGGCACCCAGTAGCGGCGCCGCTACCGCGCATCCGGCCGGCGGGGCTGGTCGCGCAGGCGTTCCAGCGCCCGCCGGTCGCGCTTCGTCGGCCGCCCGGCGCCCCGATCGCGTACGGCCAGCACCGGCGGCACCTCGCGCGCGACCGGCGGGCTGCGGTCGACGAAGGACTCCGCGGCAACGGGCGCGCCGACCCGCCTGTGC
>NZ_CDWWXB010000196.1:964-3690 GCF_977971855.1 Frankia sp. CoWAU3
TTCGGGAAGCTGGCGCCCCGGCACCCGCGCCGTCACGGTGCGGCCGGACCGGTCGAGCCGGAGCTGGACGGTGGCGTCGTGGCCGAAGTACCGCACCTCGGTGACCCGGCCGACCACCCCGTTCCGCTCCTTGTCCCGCCCTTCGTTCTCGTTTCGGTCCTGGCTCTCGTTCTGGTTCTGGTTCTGGTTCTCGTTCTGGTTCTCGTTTCGGTCCTCGTTCTGGTTCTTGTCGCCGTCCGCTGCGGCGAGGAGCCTGATCTGTTCCGGCCGGACGAGCAGGCGCGCCTCGCCCTGGGGAGACCCGGGCCGGACGGCGAGTTCGCCAAGGTCGCAGGAGGCGGTGAGCCCGGTGACGACGGCGGGCATGAACACAGCGGCGCCGACGAAGGCCGCGACGGTCGGGTTGCCGGGCGAGGCGTAGATGCCCTGGGGCGTGCCGGTCTGGGCGATGCGACCGGCGGCCATGACGGCGACCTGGTCGGCCAGTGACAGCGCCTCGTTCTGGTCGTGCGTGACGAGCAGCGCAGTGGTCCGGTTGGCACGCAGCGCTTCGACGACGGCGCGGGCGGTGTTCAGGCGGAGCCCCGCGTCCAGGGAGGAGAACGGCTCGTCGAGCAGCACCAGGGACGGCCGCGGGGCCAGGGCCCGCGCCAGCGCCACGCGCTGCTGCTGGCCGCCGGAGAGCTGATGAGGGAACCGGCGGGCCAGGCTCGCGTCCAGCCCGACGAGGTCGAGCAGCTCGGCGGCCCGCCCGGCGGATCGGCGTTCGGCGCGGGGCAGGCCGAACCCGATGTTGGCCGCGACGTCCACGTGCGGGAACAGGGCACCTTCCTGCGGGACGTACCCGACCCGCCGCCGCTGGGCGGGAACGCTGCGACCGGGGCTGAACACCCGTTCGGCGCCGAAGTCGATCGTCCCGCCGTCCGGGTCGCTGAATCCCGCCACCAGCCGTAGCAGGGTGGTCTTGCCGCAGCCCGACGGCCCGAGCACGGCCGTCACACTGCCGTCGGGCACTCGCAGATCGATCCCGGCGAGGGCTGTCGTGGCGCCGAACCGTTTGGTGACCTGGCTGACGCTAAGCGCTGTCACGTGCTTCTCCTGGCGGAACGGGTGAGCAGGAAGGTCGCCGGGGCCGACAGCAGCACCATCAACCCCGCGTAGGGGGCGGCCGCGCCGTAATCGACGTCGCGGACGTTGCTCCAGAACTCGGTCGCCAGGGTGTCGGTGCCGGTGGGTGACAGCAGCAGGGTCGCGGTGAGTTCGGTGACCACAGCGAGGAACACCAGGATGGCGCCGGCGCCGACGCCGGGGGCGATCAGCGGCAGGGTGACCCGCAGCCAGGCCCGCGTCGGGCGCAGGCCCAGGGCGTGTGCGACGTCGTCCAGGACGGGTGGCGCCTGCGCGATCGCGCCTCGCACCGCCACCGTGGCCCGCGGCAGGAACATGATCGTATAGGCGGCGATCAGGAGGGTGGTGGTCTGGTACACGGCCGGCAGGATGTGCAGCGATACCGTGACGAGAGCGAGCGCCACCACGATGCCCGGCAGCGCGTTGGCCGTGTAGGTGCTGCGTTCAAGCAGCGTCCCGATCCGGCCCGGGTGGCGTACCGCGAGCCACGCCACCGGAAGCGCCAACAGGACGGTGCACAGCGCGCCGGCGAGGCCGAGTCCGGCCGCGGTCGCGGCGGCGATGGCCAGTTCGACGGCGGGGAAGGCGGCGGAGGCACCCACCAGCAGCCAGCGGACGAGGCTCACCAGCGGCACGCCGAGCGCCAGGCCCACGACCGCGCCGAGCCCGCCGACGGCGGGGGCGGTGAGCCGGCCGAGCCGGGCGGGTTGCGCGGTGCGGCTGGCTCCGGGCCCGAGCCGGGCGTAGCGGTGCCGACCGCGCAGGCTCAGCTCGGTGCCGACCAGGACCGCGCAGTACAGCACCAGGACGCCGGCGAGCATGTTCGCCGCCGGGCCGTTGAACGACGAGCGGTACTGGTCGTAGATGGCCGTGGTGAAGGTGGGAAACCGCAGCATCTGCAGGGCGCCGAACTCGGCGAGCAGGTGCAGGCCAACCAGCAGCGACCCGCCGAGGACGGCCGGGCGCAACTGCGGGAGCACGACCCTGGTGAACGTCCGCCACGGGCCGAGCCCGAGTGACCTGGCGGATTCCTCCAGCGCCGGGTCCAGCCCCCGCAGGGTCGCGCCGACGGGGAGGTAGACCAGCGGGTAGTAGGCGAGTGTCACGATCAGCAGGGCGCCCGGGTATCCCTCGACGCCCGAGGTCAGCGAAACCCAACCGTAGCTGACGACAAACGCGGGCAGTGCCAGCGGAGCGGCGAGCAGCACGTGCCAGACCCGTCGTCCTGGCAGGGCCGTCCGTTCCACCAGCCAGGCGGCGGCCGTGCCCAGGACGGCACTGGCCGCCATCCCGCCGGTCACGAGCTTGGTGGTGTTGACCAGTAGCTCGCCGACCCTGGGCCGGATCAGCAGCCGCCAGGCCTCCGACCAGCCCACGCTGGCCGTGTATCCGACGACGAAGAACAGCGGGACGGCCGCGAGCAGCGCGACGAGCACACAGGCCAGCAGCAGCGGGCGCGGGTACGCCGGGCCGGTGCGTACCCACCGTCCCGCCGTCGTGGGCTGGCCGTTCAGAGCAGGCCCGCCCGCTGCATCAGTTCGACGACCTTTGGTCCGTTCAGGGTCGAGATGTCGATGTCGGGCGGATCGAGGGTCGAC
>NZ_CDWWXB010000196.1:3844-5211 GCF_977971855.1 Frankia sp. CoWAU3
GTCGACCAGTGCCTTCTGCCCGGCGTCGCTGGTGAGGAAGGCGACCAGCCGCTGCGCCTCGGCCTGCTGGTCGCTGGCCGCGAGGACGCCGGCGCCGGAGACGCTGACGAACGCGCCCGGGTCCCGGTGGCCGAAGAAGTGCAGGTCGACGTTCCTGCTGTCCTTGCCCGACTCCGCCTGGTCCTGGTACCAGTAGTAATGGTAGATCACGGCGGCGGGGACCTCGCCCGCGTTCACGGCGCGCAGCGCGGCGATGTTGTTGTCGTAGATCTTCGCGTTGCGTTTCAGTCCGGCGAGCCACTCGGCGGTGGCCCCCTCGCCCTTCACCGCGAGTACGGCGCTGACGATGGCCTGGAAGTCCGCTCCGGCCGCCGCGACACCGACCTTCCCCTGCCACGCCGGTCCCGCCAGGTCCATGATCGACGTGGGCAGCTCGTTCTTGGCGACCTGCCCACGGTTGTAGATGAACACCGTCGACCGGGCCGCGAAACCGATCCAGTTGCCGGTGCTCGGGACGTACTGGTCAGGCACCTGGCCCAAGGTGGCCCGGTCCAGTTTGCTGAAGCGGCCGGCGCGGTCGACCAGCGTCATGGCCGGCGAGTTCTCGGTGACGAGGACGTCCGCCGGCGAGCTGGCGCCTTCCTGGACGATCTGGTTCGCCAGCTCGGGGTCGCCGCCGCGACGCAACTCGACCTTGATGCCGGTCTGCTTGGTGAACGCGTCCACCATTACCCGCATCAGGTCCTGGTGCTGCGCGTTGTAGAGCGTGATCGTCTTCCCGTCGTCCCCCGAGCCGCACGCTGACAGGCCGGCCAGGCCGGCCAGGCAGGTGGCCGTCACCAGCACGACCAAGGTTCTTCCTAACGAACCCATCGGGCTCCTCCACCTGAACACTCCACCTGGACACTCCACCTGGACAGACACGTCCGACCGACCTCGAACCTCTAATCGGTGTAGAAGTTAACTCATGTTTACCTTAGCGCCGTAGAATGTGACGAGTGGCACAAGTCGGGGGCGCTGGCGGGCGAACCGCGGAGCGGACGCCTGGCGCCGAGCGGGATCGGCACGCCCGCCGTGAGCCGGCCGAGAAGGCCCATGGCATGGAACGAGACCTTCCACGCGGCGACGCCGACGGTGAGCGAGGCCAGCAGCGCCAGGACCGGATGGTCGTCCTGCAGAAGGGGGAACACCTGCCAGTGGGTCAGGTAGATGTAGAGCGAGCTGCCGGCCAGCAGGCCCGCCAGCCGGCGCAGCGGGCGTGGGCAGCGGACGCTCGTGGTCCAGGCCAGCAGGAGCACGCCGCCGAGCACCACGTGCTCCCGGCGTGCGTCAGCGAAGAACCCGGGGATGGTGAGCGCCGCCGCCGC
>NZ_CDWWXB010000196.1:5670-7744 GCF_977971855.1 Frankia sp. CoWAU3
GCGGCGGCGGTGGCCCATCCCAGCGCGAACAGCCAGAGCACCGCCACCGACGTCTGGGTGTGGCGTGGTCCCGGCGGTAGGGCCACGACGTCGAAGCGGGTGAGCAGACCGGCGGCGAGGGCACCGGCTGCGACGGCCCACGGGCGGCGCCGCTGCCAGCGGTCGAACGCCGGCACGCCGAGCAGGGCCGCGAGGACCAGCAGGATCTGGACCAGGGCTTCGACGAACCAGAACTCCCAGGGTGGGCCCGCGCGGTCCGGCCCGAACACGCTGTTGAGCAGCACGATGTTGGCGGGTCCGTGTTCGTCCATGACAAGCACGAGTACGGTGATGAAGACGATGCTCGGCACCGCGAGGTACGCGATGCTGCGGAGCAGCCCGCGGACCCGGTCGCGCCGCGGCGCCGCGGTCAGGTGGAAACGGGCGAAGTTGTAGCCGGCGACGGCGATGAGGAGATGGGCGCCCCCGAGGATGCCGCCGACGGTGTCGAAGGTGTTGGCGTGCGTCCCGACGATCAGCACGATCGCGACCGCCCGGAGCAGCACGCTGGTCTCGATCGAGCTGCCAGAGCCGCCAGCCCTGCGCTTCGGTCGCGTGGCCGGCTTCAGATCCCGCACGGCCATGGTGTGCCAGCCGGCGGGCAGGTGTCCGAGGGCGTCCTCCAGCCGCAGTGACAGTTCCACGTAGGACAGCGAGTCGCCGCCCAGGCTCACGAAGGTGCTGTCGTCGGTGACATCGTCGCGGTGGAGCAGCTCGGCGAACAGCCGGCGTACGTCGGCTGTTCCGTCCGACGGTCCGTCCCGCCCGGTGGGCGCGGTCGTGCGCGCCGGTCGCGCGTCGCGGGCGATCTCCTGCAGCGCGACCAGGTCCGGTTTGCCGGTGGCCAGGCGGGGCAGGGCGGCCAGGGGGTGGACGCGGACGGCGTTCTCCGGCAGCCGGCAGGCCCGCGCGACCAGCCGGCGGACCGAAGGCGTGTCCCGGTCGCTCTCGATCATCACGTCGACGGCGTCGTCGCTGGTCACGCAGCAGGCGCTGAGCCCCTGGCCGGCGAGGGTGTCCTCCACGTGTTGCAGGTCGATCCGGATCCCGAAGACCTTGGCGAATCTGGTCTGCCGTCCCACGATCTCGTACAGGCCGTCGTCGGTGCGGCGCGCGACGTCCCCGGTGCGCAGCTCGTCGAGCGTCGGACCGAGCGCGAGGTCCGAGGCCGTCCGCGCGTAACCCATCATGACGTTGGGCCCGGAATAGACGAGCTGCCCCAGATCCCCGGTGCTGTCGGTGCTCCTAGTGTGGTCGGCCAGCGGCTCGAGCCGGAACGACCCGCCCGGGACCGGGACTCCGATGGTGTGGGGGTGGGTCGGCGCGAGGTGTGGCGGCAGGCAGGCCATCCGCGCCGTGGCCTCGGTCTGGCCGTACATCACGACGAAGTCCCAGCCGTTGCGTCGTCCGAGCTCGGCGTAGCGGGCCACCCGGTCCGGCGCCAGTCGACCGCCGGCCTGCGTGATGTAGCGCAGATGCGGCAGCGACATCGCGTCGAAACCGATCCTGTCGAGCAGGTCGAACGTGTAGGGGACGCCAGCCAGCGAGGTTCCCTGCCCGTCCCGGAAGAGGTTCCAGAAGCAGGCGTCCACGACGGACAGGGACGTCGGGATCAGACCGGCCCCGCACAGGAGGTGACTGTGCACGACCGACAGCCCGTAGCAGTAGTAAAGGGGCAGGGTCGTCGCGGCGCGGTCGCCGGGGCGAAGGCCGAGGCACTCGACGATCGACTCGGCATTGGCCTGCAGGTTCGTGTACGACAGCCGGACCAGTTTCGGTGAGCCCGTCGAGCCCGACGTGCTCAGCAGCAGCGCGAGGTCCGGATGAAGGTCGTGCTTCGAGCCCTCCCGCCGCTGCTCGACGCGGGTCCGTGTGCCGGCCGGGCGGATCACCACGTCGGGGTCATAGGACGTGATCAGGGCGTCGGTCGACGCGGCGTTGTCACCCGGCACCAGCAGGACCGCGTGCCCGGCGGACAGCGCCGCCAGGTACAGGACGAGGACGTCGATCGTGTTGACCGCAGCGAGGAGCACCA
>NZ_CDWWXB010000197.1:0-5800 GCF_977971855.1 Frankia sp. CoWAU3
CTCCCTGAAGCTGATCTTTGGTCGGAACAGACTTCTACCGGGGTCCCGCGTTTCTTCTTGCACCGCCCCCTTCGGACCGCCCTACCAACTACCGTCCGTGATTCTCACGCAGAGCTATCGATCGTTGCGCGGAAAGGCTCACTGAGCCCGCTGGCGGGCCCGCCGGACCGGCTGAGGGCTCTTCGCTGGTCCGGCCAGATGCCCCTCGATCAAGCGGTTCATCGCCCGCAGGAAGACCTCCCGCTCCTTGGTGGGAAGCGCCGCCAACGCCTCCTCGTGGACCCGATCGACGATCTCCTGGCTCCGCGCGGCGATCCGCGCGCCCGCCTCGGTGACCGCGATGATCCGAGCCCGCCGGTCCCTGGCGGAGGGCCGACGTTCGGCGAGGCCGGCCTTCTCCAAGGCGTCCACGGTGACCACCATCGTTGTCTTGTCCATGTCGCCGATCTCGGCGAGCTGGATCTGGGTGCGCTCCTCCTCCAGGGCATGCACCAGCACGCAGTGCATGCGTGCGGTGAGACCGATCTCGGCGAGCGCGGCCGCCATCCGGGTCCGCAGGGCATGACCAGCGTGGTCCAGCAGGAACGACAGGTCTGGTCCGGCGCGGGAGGGTGCCATGGCGGTCATGCCCGCAGCCTAACGACTAGGTCCGTCGCGGATTATCCGTAAGCTTGCTGTCGAGTGGTCGGGGTGACCCAGCCGGCCCGGCTGACCGCATAGACGGCATGGGCCTCGTCGTGGAGGAACTCGCTGCGGACGTATGCCATGCCGAGGCGTTCGGCGACCCGGACGGACGCGGTGTTGGCCGGGACGATGGCCGAGACGACCTCGGTGAGGTCGGGGCGCTGGGCGAACACCCAGGTCAGTGCCGCGGTGGCGGCCTCGGTGGCATAGCCGTGCCCCCAGCGGTCCCGGCGCAGGAACCAGACGGCCTCGATGCCCGGCCAGCCGGGTTCGGTCCACAGCCCCGCCTGGCCGAGGAGTTGCCCGCCCGCCTTCTCGACAACCGACCACGGACCTACGCCGGTCAGCACCCAGCAGCCCATGCAGCCGGCCAGGGCATGCCAGACGCCGTCCCGGTCGGTCGGCCGGTGGAAGTAGCGGGTGAACTCGGGATCGGACCAGATCTCGGTGTAGCCGGCGACGTCGTCGTTGTGGATGGGCCGCAGGACGAGCCGGTCCGTCGTGAGAAGGGGAATGATCGTGGTCAGACTCATCGTGTCCGGTAGTTTGCCGGAAGCGTGCGGCATGCCGCCAGAAAGGCGGCGACTGTGGGTTGTGAGGCGGACCGTGGGTTGTGAGGCGGACCGTGGGACCCGCGCGCGAGCCACCGGCTGGACAGCCACGGGTCGTGGCTCTGTTCTGCCTGCTGCACGGAGCCTGACACGACGCCACGTGCTGGGAGCCCCTCGGAGCGCAACTGCGGGCGCGAGGACATCGGGTGGTGGCACCGGACCTGCCGTTGCACGACCCGGCCACGACGTACGAGGAACGCATCCGCCCGGCGTTCGCCGCCCGCCGCCCTCGATGCGGCCATCGTGGCCGCCGGACCCAGGGCGCTCGCGGTACGCCTCTGCCCGCGGCCTGTGCCCCGCAGCCCAGTTCGCCCGGGACGGGCCAGACTATCGCCGGTCGTGTGGACGGCGGCGCCGGGGGCATCCCCCCAACACAGGCCGGTCGTCGGCCAGGTCCGGGACGAACGGCCCTCGTTCCATCGCCCCTCGGAACGAAGGTCGAGGAGCGGCAGGCCGCCAACGATATCGAACCGCCGAGGGTATCGAGATCGAAGGAGATCACGATGATGATCTGGGATGGGCACACCTGGGGCTGGGGCGGCTGGCTGCTGATGTCGTTCAGCATGGTCGTCTTCTGGGGGCTGGTGATCGGGGTACTGGTTGCTCTCCTGCGCGCGGGCCGCGGCGGCGGGCCGGGTACGTCGGCCGAACCGCCCGGCGTGGAACGGCCCGGTACCGAACGGCCCGACGAGCGGTCGGCCGAGCGGATCCTCGCCGAGCGTTACGCCCGCGGTGAGATCGATGAGGCGGAGTACCACCGCCGCCTGGACGTGTTGCGTGAACGGCCCGGCCCGACGGATCTCACCAGGGCCGGCTGACCGTCGGCTGACCGGCGAGATCGGAGAGGGACCGACGGGACCGGGGGAGGGAAGGCGTCGATGAGCCTGAGCAGGCGGCTGGCGTTGGTGTTCCGGGCCAAGGCCAGCAGGATGTTGGACCGCGCCGAGGATCCGCGTGAGGTTCTCGACTATTCCTACGCTCGGCAGCTCGAGCTGCTGGCGCAGGTCCGCCGCGGGGTCGCGGACGTCGCTACCAGCCGGAAGCGGCTGGAGCTCCAGGTCGAACAGCTACGGGCGGCCGCCGAGCGGCTGTCCGGACAGGCCCGCCAGGCGGTCGCCGCGGGCCGCGACGACCTGGCCAGGGAGGCCCTCGGTCGCCGGGCCGGGGTGGCCGCGCAGTTGGAGGATCTGCGGGAGCAGCATGCGTCGCTGCGAGCGGAGGAGGACCGGTTGACGCTGGCGGCGCAGCGGCTGGCGGCCCAGCTCGAGGCGTTCCGGACCAGGAAGGAGACGGTGAAGGCGACGTACACCGCGGCGGAGGCGCAGACGAAGATCGGCGAGGCGCTGGCGGGGGTCTCCGAGGAGATGGGCGACGTCGGCCTGGCAATCCAGCGGGCCGAGGACAGGACCGAGCAGATGCAGGCCAGGGCCGGCGCGATCGACGAACTACTCGCCTCCGGCGCCTTGGAGACGGCGGCCGGTGGCCCGCGCGACGACATCCAGGCCGAGCTGGACCGGCTGTCCGCGGCCGCCGACATCGATCAGGATCTGGCCGAGATCAAAAGCGCCATGCCCGCGCGGGCGATTGGCGGCCGCCCGCCGGCCGACGCCGCTCGACCGGAGGAGCGGCCGTGATCGTGCGCATTCTGGGTGAGGGCCAGTTCGACCTGCCCGCAACCGACCTGGAGGCCCTCAACGAGCTGGATGACGTGCTGCTGACGGCCGTCGAGGCCGGTGACGAGCCGGCGTTCCAGGAAGCCTTGACGAGGCTGCTCGAACGGGTCCGGACCCGCGGCCGCGCGGTGCCGGCGGACCGGCTGGAGCCATCGGAGCTGGTGCTGCCGCGCGCCGACACCGGGCTGGCGGAGGTCCGCGGACTGCTCGGCGACGAAGGCCTGATTCCCGGCTCCTGATTTCTGGCGGCCGAGCCCCGACCGACGAGGTGACGATGGTGAGGTGACGATGGTGATGACGCGTGCGCCGCGGCGGTTCGCCCTAGACCGGGGACTGTCGGCCCGGATGGTGCTGACCGTCTTCCTGCTCGGGTTGGTCTACGTCGCCTTCATCGCCGTCCTGATCGCCGTCGGGGTGTCACCGGTCCTGGTCGTCGCGATCGCCGGCGGGCTGCTCGCCGCCCAGTACTGGTTCTCGGACCGCATCGCGCTGTACGCGACCGGTGGGCGCATCGTCAGCCCGGCGCAGGAGCCGCGGCTGCACGGCGTCGTGGATCGGCTCTGCGCGCTGTCCGACCTACCGAAGCCCGTGGTGGCGGTCGCGGACACCGACCTGCCGAACGCGTTCGCCACCGGCCGGACCCCGAAACGCGCCGTCGTCTGCGTGACGACCGGGCTGCTGCGCAGGCTGGAGGTCGACGAGCTGGAGGGGGTGCTGTCCCACGAGCTGTCCCACGTCGCGCACCGGGACGTGGCCGTCATGACCGTCGCGTCGTTTCTCGGGGTGCTCGCCGGTCTGGTCGCCCGATTCGGTCTCTACTCCGGGATGGCCGGCGGCTTCGGCCGGTCCGACGGCGGTGACGGCGGTGACGGCGGTGACGATGACGAGGACAGCGGCGCCCTCGTCGTGCTCGTCGTTGTGGTCGTCTCCGCCGCCGTCTACGCGCTGTCGTTCCTGCTGACCAGGGCGCTGTCGCGGTACCGGGAGCTCGCCGCCGACCGGTCCGGGGCGATCCTCACCGGCCAGCCGGCCGCGCTCGCCGCCGCGCTCACCAAGGTCACCGGCGAGATCTCCCGGATCCCGACCCGCGACCTGCGAGCCGCCGAACCGTTCAACGCCTTCTTCTTCGCTCCCGCGCTGGCGAACGGCGTCAGCCTGTCCTCGTTGTTCTCGACCCATCCGCCGCTGGATGCCCGCCTGGCCCAGCTTGCCCGGCTGGCCGCCCAGTTCGGTGAGCCCGGGTAGTTCGGTGACCCCGGGTAGAAAGCAGGCCGGATCATGCGGATCCTCGACGTGCTTCTCGGCCGGACCCGGCCCGTCCCGCCGGACCTCGACCGGCTGTTCACGCTCCCAGCCGCCGCCGTCACCCTGCAGGCCGCCAGCTCATGGCGACCGACCGGGGCCGGAGCGGTCTGTGTCAAACTCGCGTCAGGCGGCGCGTTCACCGGGGCAGCGCAGGAGATCGACCGGCTGCTGAGCATGGACGGCGGCCGGTACGAGCGGCGCACGGACAGCTTCGGGTACAGCTGGCTGCTGCGACGGACCGGCGAGCAGGACCTCGCTGGCCTGGTCACCGACCTGCACGCGGCGAATGCCACGGTGCGCGACGCCGGCTTCGGCCCGGCACTGCTGTGCACCGTCGTCGGGTTCACCGACGGCAGCAGGCCGATGGGGCTGATCTACCTCTACAAGCGCGGCGCCTGGTACCCGTTCGTGCCGGCCGGTGACCAGCGCCGGGACAATCCGGCCGAGCTGGAGGTACGGGAGATGCTGGCGGGTGAGCTCCCGATCGAACCGGACCTGTCCCGTTGGTTTCCCCTGTGGGGAGCGCCCGGCATCGACGCGCCGGGTCGCGACCCCGACACGCACGGGTGACCTCGTCGACTTTTCGCCCGGTCAGGATCGGTGCGCATAGGCTGCCTGCGCGTGTTCAAAGCGGTGCTCGGTGGTGTGGGCGGTGTCGGCGGCGGCGGCCGTGGCCAGGACGAGCGCGGCGAGGGCAACGGCCAGGGCGGGGCGTGGTTTGGGAGGCGGGTCCAGCAGCGCCCGCGCCCGGTGGGTGAGGTCGGTGTGCACGGCGCCGAGTGCCGAGGTCGGAGTGGTCGGCATGCCGGTGCGGGCGAGGCCGGCGCGGGCCAAGGCCCGGGCGACCACAGCGCGATCTTCGGTGACAGCGGCGGCGTCTTCGTCGGCCCAGCGTTCGACGGCGAGGCGCACGGCGGCGGCGGGTGTCCGCAGCAGCGGGTTGGCGGCGGCGAGGTCGGCGAGCTGGGTGTAGGCGTGGTGGCGGTGGTGCAGGTGGGAGCGTTCATGGGCGAGTAGCACGCGGCGTTCGTCGGCGGGCAGCGCGCGCAGCATGGCGGTGGACACCACGATCCGGCCGGTCAGTCCGGGCAGCGTGTAGGCGTCGGGGTGGTCGTCCTCGACGATGACGAGGCCGGTAGGCGACGGTCCGAGCCGCCGGCAGGTGAGTTCCGCGGCGGCGAGGTCCTGGCCGAGGGCGGCGGCGCGGCGGGCGGCGGCGGTGAGCAGCCCGACGACGACGGCGGCCGGCACCAGCCCGGCCGCGGCGGGTAGCGGGTCGTGGCCGCGGATCATGGTGGCCGACCAGTGCCCGACCGCGGTGAGCGGGGGCAGCGGGGCGAGCAGGGTGAAGGCGGCGACGGCCAGGACGAATCCGGTGGCCAACGCGGTGACCAGACAGGCCAGGGTCAGCAGCCGGGTGGCGGCGGCGGGCGGCAACCGCCGGCCGAGCCAGCCGCCGCTGACGGCCAGCAGCAGGTTCGTGGCCAACGGGATCAGCGCGACGGCCGTCATAGCCCCTGCCCGCCG